>CAZADU010000296.1:0-7920 GCA_964483945.1 uncultured bacterium | reverse complement strand
GTTCTGGAACCCGCCGTTTCGCGACGAGACGCGCGTCGAGCGGCGCAGTTCCAACGTCGAGGGCAGCCAGATCCTCGCAGGGCTCCTTGAAAGTGGCGCGCAGGCGATCGCGTTCACCAAGTCACGCGTCAGCGCCGAGCTGGTCTACCGCTACACGCGCGAACAACTCGAACGCTCGCGAGCACGCCTCCCGGGCGAGGCGAGTGGCACGTTCAACGCCGGCGCACCGCTGCACGAGCGCCTGCGGCCCTATCGGGGCGGCTACCTGCCCGAGGAGCGGCGTGCGATCGAGAAGGCGCTGTTCTCGGGCGAGCTGCGCGGTGTGGTGAGCACCAATGCGCTCGAGTTGGGCATTGACGTGGGTGGTCTCGACGCGGCGGTGCTGGTGGGCGCGGCACCCACGCTGGCGAGCATCTGGCAGCAGGCTGGGCGCGCGGGCCGCAGTGGGGCGCCGTCGCTGGTGGTGCTGGTGGCCTACAACGACACTGTGGACCAGTACCTCATGCGGCGGCCGCAGTTCCTGTTCGGCCGGCCCACCGAGGCGGCGTGCGTGGACCCGCACAACCCGTACATCCTGGCACAACAGCTGGCCTGTGCTGCGTACGAGCTGCCCATCGGCGATGCCGACGAGACGGCGTTCGGCGCGCAGATGCGCGACGTGCTCGAAGCGCTCGAGGAGGCGGGCGAGACGCGCACCATCGATGGGCTCGCCTACTGGTCCAAGAGCGACTTCCCCGGGGCCAAGGTGTCGCTGCGCGACATGAGCGGCGACACGTACACCATCGTGGACGGCTCGCGCGCCAACGCGGTGATCGGCACGGTGGACGCCATCAGCGGGCTGGAGCTGGTCTACCCCGACGCGATCTACCTGCACGAGGGCGAGACGTGGTGGGTGCGTTCGCTCGACCTGGAACAGAAGGTGGCCACGGTCGAGCCGCGCACCGTGGACTACTACACGCAACCCGTGCTCGACACGAACATCCGCGTGCGCAACGAGCTGCGAGCACGCGACTGGCGCGGCGAGAGCGCGCGATTCGGCGAGCTCACCTATAGCTGGCAGACGGTTGCGTTCAAGAAGATCCGCTACCGCTCACTCGACGCCATCGGCTATCACCCGCTGGAACTGCCGCGGCTCACGCTCGAGACCGCGGGGCTGTGGCTCGCACCCGGCGAGGACACGGTGAGCGAGTTGGCGCGGCACGGGCATAACCCGTGGGAAGCACTCTCGGGTGTGCGCAACCTGTTCGTGCAACTGCTTCCGTTGATGGCGATGTGCGACCCGCTCGACCTGGGCGGGATGCTCGATTCGAGCAACACCGGGCGGCCGACGCTGTTCCTGTTCGACCGCTACCCCGGCGGGCTGGGGTTCGCCGAACAGGGCTGGTCGCGGCTGGACGAACTGGCCGAGGCGGCCCTGGCACACCTGGAAGGCTGCCCGTGCGGCACGGGTTGCCCGGCGTGCGTGGGGTTGCCCGTACTGCGGCCGGCGCAGCAGCAGGACTGGGACGGCATCAAGAACACCCGGGAGATCCCGACCAAGGACGCGTCCCGCGCGCTGCTTAAGTGGTGGCTCGCGAGGTGATGCGCTCCACGGCCGGGCTGGTTAGAATCGCCGCCCACTTCTCTTGGAGGCTTCACCCGTGACAGATCCCAAGCCCGACTGGCCGGTCGCGTTCTTCGACGATGACTACCTGCGCATCTACCGCCCTCAGTTCACCCCCGAACGCACCGCCGCCGAGACGCGCTTCATCGCCGACTCGCTCGCACTGCCTGCGGGTGCTGAGGTGCTGGACCTGGCCTGCGGGTTCGGCCGGCACGCGATCGGCATGGCGAAGCTGGGGCATCGCGTCACCGGGCTCGACTTCAACCCGCACTACCTCGACATCGCTGCGGCCGACGCGAATGCCGCCGGCGCGCAGGTGACCTGGCGCTCGGGCGACATGCGCGACCTCGGGCCCTCGCCCGCCTACGACGGCGTCTACTCGTACTTCACGTCGTTCGGCTACTTCGAGGACGAGGAGAACGAGAAGGTGCTGGCCGCGGTGGCGCGGGTGCTGCGGCCCGGTCGGCGGTTCCTGCTGGACCTCATGAATCGCGACTGGATCCTGACGCATGCCGACCAGCGCACTTGGACTCAGCGCGACGACGGCGCGCTGCTCATGGAGGAGGCGACGCTCGACCTGGTGCACTCGCGGATCATCGCGCGGCAGATCCTGATCGACCCCAAGGGCGGGCACCAGATCACCAAGGAGTATTCGCTGCGCGCGTACACGTGCGGCGAGTTGTCGGCGCTGCTCCGCCGACACGGGTTCACCGTACGCGAGGTGGTGGGTGGCGCTGGGCGCGAACCCTACAACGCTGAGAGCCGGCGGCTGATGATCGTATCCGAGCGGAACGGATGAGCACGCGAGCTGGCGACGGACTGCGCGAGCGGCTGGGCGAGCTCGTGCGGCGGCGCCGCACCGGAATGCTGCCCGCGGCCGGCCGGCCGGCACCCGAACCGCGTGCGGCCGTCGCGACCGAGGCCAAGCCGAAGGTGCGCCGGAAGCGCGTCGCCATCACCGACCCCGGTGCCACCGGCGTCGAAGCGTTCCTGCCGGGCGGCGAGTGGCGGCATGCCAAGCACGGCACGGTGTACGTGCACGAGCGGCTGCGCAGCGACGTCGAGCGCCGCCGTGCGACCTGGGGCCGGCTACCCGAGCCGCCGCCGGGCGAGGTGGAGCTGTCGTCGATGCGACTGTTGGGGCTCGGACGCGCGCTGTTCCTGGACCTCGAGACGTGCGGGTTGTCGTCGAGTCCCGTGTTCCTCGCCGGCACCATGCACTGGAATGGCGCGGACTTCGTGCTGCGCCAGTATTTCGCGCGCCACTACGGGGAAGAGGCCGCGCTCCTGGCCGCAGTGGCCGAGCAGGCCGCGCAGTTCGACTCGCTCATCACGTTCAACGGCAAGTCGTACGACGCGCCGTTCCTGCACGCGCGCGCGCTCACGCATGGCGTGACGATGCGCCTGCCGCCGCACCATCTGGACCTGCTGCACCATGCGAGGCGGCGCTGGAAGGAAGAACTGCCCGACTGCCGGCTCACCACGCTCGAGCTGCGCGTCTGCCGCCGCCGCCGCACGGGCGACGTGCCGGGGGATCAGATCCCGGGCCTCTACCACGACTACGTGAAGAACGGTGACCCGTGGCGGCTGGTGCCGGTGTTCCATCACAACCTGCTCGACGTCACCACCATGGCCGACGTGCTGCACGCGCTGTGCGCGCCGCCGAGACGCCGGGCGGAATGATGCGCGAGTTTGGTGCGTGTTGACACACACGTAGTCTGGGTAAAGCTGGCCCTCGAGGCCGATTGCCGTCGGGCCATGGCGGGTGCTCGCGCCCCCGTCGCGAGCGGCGAAAGCTCTATTCTTCATTGACCTCCCCGAGTCGAGAGCCGGATACTTGCCGTGCTGTTCGTCCCGCAGTGGTTCGTCCGTCGAGTGGGCTCTCCCGTGACCGCGATCGTGTTCCAGCGCTTTGCCCAGCGTGCCCGTGTCACCCGCTCTCCTAGTGGCCTGAGTCGCCCTGGCAGGAGTTCCTGCCGGGGCGTTCGTGTTCCGGACGTTCCTGTTGTCGCTGGTTTCGCTGCACTACATCTGTTCCGGGAGGTCCAGGACCGTCATGGCGAACGCTGAGGACAAGAGCATCACCTGTGTGGACTGTGGCGAGGAGTTCCTGTTCACCGCGGGCGAGCAGGCGTTCTACCGTGAGCGCGGGCTCACCAACGAGCCCACGCGCTGCAAGAACTGCCGCGAGAAGCGCAAGGCCGGACGCCCCTCGGGTGGCGGCGGCGGCCATGGTGGCGGCCATGGTGGCGGCTACGGGCGCTCCGAGAAGACCATGTACCCGGCGCAGTGCTCGCAGTGCGGGCGCGATACCGAGGTGCCGTTCCCGCCCACACCCGGCCGGCCCGTGCTGTGCCGCGATTGCTTCAATGCCTCCAAGGGCACCGGTGGTGGTCATGGTGGCGGACAGGGTGGTGGCCACGGCGGCGGCCATGGCGGCGGTGGGCGCCCCGGGGCCCCGCGCGCTCCACGACCGTCCGCGCCCACGGGACCGTCCGAGGGCCGAGTGCAGGGATCGGTGAAGTGGTTCAACGACGCCAAGGGATTCGGGTTCATCGCGACCGACGCAGGCGAGGACGTGTTCGTGCACTTCTCCGCCATTTCCGCGGGGGGCTTTCGCTCGCTCGCCGAGGGTGAACGCGTGGAGTTCGACCTCGTGCCGGGACCCAAGGGCAAGCAGGCGGCGAACGTCACCAAGGCCTGAGCCCGTCGAATCGGGCAGCATCGGCCGGCGGGGAATCCCCTCGCCGGCCCTGTCTTCTGGCGCTCCTGACGCGGCCATGAAGCCGGCGGGTGAGAAAGCCGATATATTCAAACGGTTTCCTGCCCCCCCGCGTGCCCCCCGCGCGCCCGTCCGCCTCCGGGAATCCCACCCACATGCTCGAGACGATTCGCACGTTCACGGCGCTCAGTGAGGAGTTCGTCGAACTCTTCATGAAGCACCATCCCGTCGCCGCGACCGAGGCGGGCATCCACGACTACGACCACCTGATGCCCGACGACACACCGGAAGGGCTGCAGGACCGGGCGACCTGGCTGCGCGACCTCGATCAGCGGTTGGTGGCCTCGGTGCCGTGGGATGAGTTGCCGCTCGAGCCGCGCGTGGACTTTGCACTGCTGCGCTCGCGCATCGCCGCGCTGCGCGCGGATCTCGAGGAGATCAAGGTCCCGCAGAAGAACCCGACGCTCTTCCTGGAGCGTGCGTTTAACGGTGTTCACCTTTTGCTCGCGCGCAGTTTCGCGCCGCTCGACGAGCGCAAGGAAGCGGCCGTTTCGCGGCTGATGGCGGTGCCCGAGTACCTCGAGGCAGTCAGGCCCAACCTGGTCACTGTGCCGCCGGTGATGCTGGCCTCAGCGCTCGAAATGGCCGCACAGGGGCCGGCGTTCGTGGATGACGTGGTGCGCATCCTGCTGCGTCAGTTCCCGGGCGAGGCCGAGCGGTTGGAGCACGCGGGCAATCGCGCGCGCGCCGGGTTCCTCAAGTTCCACGACTGGATGGAACGCGAACTCAAGCCCCGAGCGTCCGGCACGTTTGCCATCGGTGAACGCTGGATCAACTACAAGCTCGAGCGCGAACACATGGTGCCGTACAGCTGCGCCGAGCTGGAGCGCGCCGGCCGCCAGCACGTTGCGCATGTGCAGGTGCTGCTCGAAGACGAAGCGCGACGGCACGACGTGCGCCGCGACTGGCGCGAGCTCATCGAGCAGGGTCGCGAGCGTACGCCCGAGGCGAACTGGCTGCGCGAGGCGTACGTGGCCGAGCTGGACCGCGCCAAGCGCTTCGTGGGCGAGCGACGCATCGCGCCGCTGCCGCCGAGCGACCGGCTCGAGGTGCTCGACACGCCCGTGTTCGAGCGCGGCATGCGCCCGTACGCGTCGTATCAGGCGCCGGCCCCATTCGACGCCGATCCAGCCGGCGTGTTCTACGTCACGCCTATCGACATCCGCCGCTCCAAGGACGAGCAGGCCGCGCAACTGGCGGCGCACTGCATGCCCGCACTGCCCATCCTGGCGCTGCACGAGGGCTACCCAGGCCACCACCTGCAGCTCACGCACGCCAATCGCGCCGCCACGCGGCTGCGTCGCATCGTGCACAGCGACGTGTTCGCCGAAGGCTGGGCGCTCTACTGTGAAGAGATGATGTGGGAACAGGGCTACTTCACCGCCGACCCGCTGACGAGGTTGTTCCAGCTGCGCGACCTGCTGTTCCGCGCCTGTCGGGTGGTGGTGGATATGTCGCTCCACTCGGGCCGCATGACGCCCGAGCAGGCGGTGGCGTACCTGGTCGAAGAGGTCATGCTGGACCCGACCATCGCCAGCGCGGAAGTACAGCGTTACTGCCTGAACCCCACGCAACCGTCGAGCTACCTGGTCGGCAAGATCCAGATCCTCGAGCTGCGCACGGAGGCCCAGCAACGTCTGGGCTCACGCTTCCAACTGCACGACTTCCATGCGGCCCTCCTCGCCAGCGGCACGATCCCGCTGGCGCTGGTGCGCGAGGAACTGTGGCCCCGGCTGGGACTGGCCTGAGCCTCGCGCGCGACAGGACCCGCGCCGAGGGTGCGGCCATGGTCCGGACGTTGGGCGCCGCGGCTGGCGAGACGCAAGCCCCGCGGTTCGCGCGCCGGCTGTCGGCTGTCGCACTCGCGGTCGCCGTCGCACTGGTGGCCCTCACCGGACCGAGCGCCCATGCGGTGACGCCGCTCGATAAGTACTCGGCCATGCCGGGTTCGACCGGGCTCAAGTGGTCGTCGGTGGACTTCAAGTCGTCGCGCGACGAGGCGCAGCTCACCGGCTGGTGGTTCGAGGGCAAGCCGGGCCAGCCGGTGATCGTCCTGTTCGACCGCGACACCGGCAGCATGGGCGACCTGATGCCCGTGGCGAAGGGGTTCGTCGAACGCGGATTCACGGTGCTGACGTTCGACTACCGCGACTTCGGCCCCGCGGGGCCGGGCCCGGTGGATTCGCTCGTGCAGTTGGCGTACGCATCGCGCTGGGTGAACGATGGCGAGGGTGCCTTGCGCTTTGCACGCACGCAGGCCGGCACTCGGGCGGTGTTCGCGTGGGGGCAGGGGCTGGGCGGTGCGATCGCGCTGGCGGCCGCGGCGCGCGACCGCGGCAACGCCGACGGGATCTCGTGCGAGAGCCTGTTTCGCACGCTTGCTGAGTTGCTGCGCGTGAGCGGGCTGTCGCAGGTGCCAGAGGCCGTGCAACGCCACCGGTTCCTGGTCGAGACCAGTGACGAGCCGCTCACCGCGGCGGCCGGCATGCTGGTGCCGCTGCACGTCACGTTGGCCAAGAAGGACGACGTGTGGCCCAACTCGTGGACGCAGGACGTGGTGCGCCAGAGCCTGTCTCGCGTCGACCGCTGGGTCGTGCCCGAGGGCGGGCACCGCGGTCTCGAACTCACGACCGGTTACCACGACCGCCTGGCCGCGTGGTTCACGCGCACCGCCGCCATGGTGCAGGCTGCACGCGCGGCTGAGGCGCATGCAAGGGCATCCGCGCCGGCCGACACGGCGCACTGATCCGCCGCACCGGAGCCACGAGAGTGAGCCATCGGACAAGACGGGCGCGCCACCTCGAGGTGGCGCGCCCGTTCGATTCGTCGGGTGGGCCCCGGGCTAGAAGCGCGGCCGCAGGAGTCCCTCCGGCAGCGGTCTTGGCAGGCGCTCCGCGAGGCCGTCGATCCGCGTGGGCAGCGCGCGGAAGCCCTCGGGGAACACGGGTGCCAGGGACGACGAATGCGGCGTGGCCCAGTCCATCAGATCCATGCGTGGCACCCCCGAACCGAAGCGTGCGTTCACGGCGTCGATGAGCGTGTTGCAGATCACTGCCTGGCCCAGGTCACTGGGGTGCGCTCCGTCGAGGCTGAAGAGCCCGCCCGTGATGTAGTCGGTCGTGAACGTGTTCGAGCCCACCTGTAGTCCGTTCGCGGCGAGCGCATTCAGTGCCGCATTGAAGTCCACGAGTGCGACGTAGGGACGCGCCGAGGCCTCGGCCGCGATGGCGTTGTTCATCTGTGTGATCTCGGTGCGCGTCTGCGTCACTTCGGCCGCGCGCAGGATGACCGATTCGGGCAGGGGCAGGCCATTGCCGGGCACAACCGGGTTCAGGTAGTTGTAGCCGCCGATCGGGATGCCGGTGCCCGCGGTGCCGATCGCGGTGGCAGCGGTGAGCAGCAGGTAGTCGCCCTGCTGCAGCGGGCCTCCGGCGCCGATGAGCGACAGCGGCTGGCCGGTCGTGAGGCTCACCGTGAACGGCGGCAGTGTGCGCACGAGCGGGAGCACCGTGACGTCCGGGATGTTGAGTACCGC
>CAZADU010000295.1:0-2582 GCA_964483945.1 uncultured bacterium | reverse complement strand
ACGACGCTGGGTCGTGCCAGCGCGAGCGCGGTGGCGAATGCCGTGGCGAGCCACAGTCCCCAGCGCGACCACGCCGGGATGCGCGCGGTGTCGCCCCCGCGCAGGCGCCAGACAAGATCGCGCCCCACGGTCGTGGCGGCGATGAACGCGTAGGAGTCAATCGTGCTCATCACGGTCGCGATCATGCCGAGGTAGAAGAACCCCAGTGCCACGGGCGGCAGTGTCATGTCGGCGAGCCGCGGGAACGCGTAGACCGGGTCGGACAGCCCCGGCAGCAGTGCTCGCGCGTACAGGCCGCACGCGGTGGTCATGAAATCGAACGCGGCCCAGAACACGATGGACCACAGCACGCCGCGCTTCGCCACGCCCGGGTCCTTCGCGGCGTACGCACGCTGCCAGAACGCGGGGTCCACCATCGTGCCGAGTGCGATCACGTACCACACGATCACCGCAGCCGGCCCGTTGCCGCCATGCCACACCCAGTGCGAAGCGGGCACGCGTGTACTCAGGAATTCCAGGCCGCCATGCTGCACCACGAGCGAGCCGAGCAGCAGCGCGAAACCGCCGTACATCAGCACGAACTGGATCTGGTCCGTGAAGATGACCGCGCGCAATCCGCCACGGTCCACGTAGAACACGCTCAGCACCGCGGCCGCCACCACCCACGGCGCCGCAGGCCCGCCGAACATCGCCGCGAACAGAGTGCCCAGCATGAGCACGTACACCGCTGGCGCGGCGTTCACGAACACGACCACGGCACCCACGACTGCGGCACCCCGCCCGTAGGCGCGATGCAACAGGTCGGGCAGCGACATCAACTCGGACTCTCTCGCGCGGCGCGCGAGGAACAGCGCGAACAGCCCAGCCCCCAGGTAGTAGGGAGCGCCGAACACCAGCCAGTTCGCGATTCCGTAGCGCCAGGTGAACTCGCCCACGCCCAAGATGCCGCCGTACCACGTGGCGACGAGCGTTGCGACGAAAGCGGGCAGCGTCACACGGCGGCCCGCGAGGAGGTAATCCTCGGTGGACGGGCGCGCGCGGAAACCGCGCAGCCACACGGCGGCGAGTGCGAGGAAATACGCTGCGATCAGCGCCCAATCGAGCGCGTTGTGACTGAACATGCACGGCGCCTTCCGGACGGGCGGGTGGGCGTCGTGCGGTCGCGTGGCCGGAGGCCACGGAACTCAAGAGCGCGTCACGTCGCCGTCCGCGAAGAGACGGCGGGGAAGACGCTCGCGGAAGCCGCAGGTCTTCGCCGTTTCCCTACGCTGGTCTGAACCAGTTCAGGTTCGACGGGTGTGTTCTCAGGCTCGCCATGACTCCGGGAGCCACCCCGAACGGACGAAGCGCATGATGCGGCGAGGGGGCGGCGGGCGCAAGCATGGAGTGCGGGCCGCCTCCGCTCAGCGACCGCCGAGCTGGAGCAACTGCGCCACGCCGGCGAGCGCGGGGCCCGCGGCGAGCGGGAACAACCGCCAGGCCGTGAACAGCCCCAGCAGCGACAGCACGGGTGCGGCGGATGCGGCGCGGATCGAACGGCCGGCGGCGCGGGGCAGTACCAGCGTGATCACCGAGGCACCGTCCAACGGGGGCAACGGAAGCAGGTTGAACAGGAACAGCATCAGGTTCAGGGACAACAGCACCGAGAGAGCGCGTGCGATGAAGTCGCCCGCGAGCAGCGGGTCGGGCGGCAGCGCGCTCTGAACCCACTGCTGCATGCCCATCTTCGCCACGGGTTCAAACCAGCCAGCCCAGAGCCCCGCCTGCAGCAGCGTGAACGCCACGGCCGCGATGACGAGATTGCCGAGCGGGCCCGCCAGTGCGATGACCGCCGCGCGCCGCGGGTGGCTCTCCGCCCACGCCGCGTCGTGCGGCGCACTCGCCCAGCCGATCGTCCAGCCCTGCGTGAGCGACGACAGCACCGGCACCACCAGCATGCCGAACGGCGACCGCTTCAAGTGTGGCCACGGCGACAGCGTGAGCTGCCCTGCGAGATAGGCCGTCGGGTCGCCCAGGCGCAACGCCGCCCACGCGTGAGCCGCCTCGTGGACGGTGGCCGAGAACATGAACGCGGGCAGCCAGAACACCACGGCCTGGAACACTTCGACCGACACCGAACCTCCGGGGGACGGGGACGCCTGCTCAACCCAGCACGCGCCGCGCCACGGCGGGTGCGCTCGAGGCCGCCCGCAACTGCATGCGAACGTGTGCGGCGCGAATCAGGGTTCCCCTCGCGTCGTGCGCCCGCGGTGGCGCGCCGTGCAATGCGCACGGGTCGCTCGAGTGGTGCGCGGCCTCGCGCATCGCCTATCCTGCGCGAATGAGTCAGCGCACCGGTGCGGTCCTGTGTCCCAACTGCCGGAAACTCGTCGGCGTGAGCGAGCCCGTGTGCCCGTTTTGTGGGCAGAAGGCTCCCGGCATGTTCGGGTACGGCCCCGCGCTCCAGCGGCTGGCGCGGCAGGTCGACCTGCCCAAGATCATCATCGGCGCGTGCGTGGCCATCTACGTGGTCTCGCTGCTGCTCGATCCGAGCGGGCTGTTCCGCATGCAGGGCATGTTCGACTTCCTGTCGCCGTCCAACG
>CAZADU010000294.1:0-4256 GCA_964483945.1 uncultured bacterium | reverse complement strand
CCTTCTGGCTCAACCCCTTCTTGAACTCCACCATGCCATAGCACGGTCGGCGAGCCAGGCGCCACCCCAGGCCAGGATCAGAGAACCGGTGACGTCGCTCGCCCAGTGACGGTCAAGGTACATGCGCGAGAACGCCACGAGCAGCGCAGCCAGCAACAGTACGATCGCAGCGCGGTCATAACGTCGCCCCACCACGAACGCGACTGCGAACGCATTGGCGGCGTGGCTCGAGGGGAACGAGGAGTTCTTCCGGTTCCGGTCGCCATCGGGCCGCTCGCGGTTCACAGTCCACTTGAGCCCCTCGACCGCCACATTCACCGGAACCAACGCCAGCGCCGTCTCGATAAGGCACATCCTCCCCGCGCGGCCGGTCACCAGCCCGACGACGACGCCCGCGACGAGCGCTGCACGGCTCCTGGAGCTCACCACCTCCATCATGCGCCGCGTGCCCGGCGACTGGTTCGCTCGCATCCAATCCCGCACCGCGTCGTCCATGGGTTGGAGCGGCCACGACAGCAGGCCGAGCAGGAGTGCGATGCGGCCGGCGTTCATCACCGCGGCCCCGGGAACCAGAACGCCCCCTCGGGCAGCGTGCCCTCGAGATCGCTCGCCGCACGCACCGTGACCTGGCCGCTTGCGCGCTGGCGAACGCGCACCACTTGCCCCGGCTCGAGCATGACGTCGCCCGGCGGCAGCGGCACGCTTGCTCGCACCACGGCGAGCGGCTGCATGCCGCGCACGGCCGACTCCGCCGGCCACCACAACCCGGCGGCCAGTGCCGCGACCGCGAGCCCACGCGACCAGCCCGGCATCGAGCGCAGCACACCGGCCGCGGCCGCGAGCAGGAACGCGAGGAGTGCCCACTCCCACGACTTGAGCGGCAGCGCGCGTCCGGGCGCACCCACCATGCCGCCCGCATCACGCACGCGCTGGGCCATCAGCCCGAGTGCTGCGTCGCGCGCCTCCTGCCGGTCGCCTCGCACCACCCAGACCGTGGCCACCGACACATCGTCCCGCTGCAGCGCGCCCCACGCCAGCCGGGCCGCGAGGCCCGGATCGCCGGGGTGCTCGTCCCACAGCCGTGCCCACTCCGCTTCGGCCTCCGCCGCCTGACCCATGCGCGCCGAGGCGTCAGCCGTGTCGGCGCGCTCCGAGAGGGAGCCCGGGCCGGAGCGCGGCATCGACATCGACGCGAGCACCACCGACAGCACCAAGGCGACGCCCGCCGCCGCCTGCCATGGCCAGCGCGCGGGCGGCGCCGGAATGGACGCACCGAGCCGCTCCACCAGCTTGCGGCGAACATCCTCCTCCTGGTCGGTTCGGCCGCCGTAGCGCGCGGCCGCGATGGCCTCGCGCAGTCGCAACACCTGCTCGCCGCGCGCTTGCAGCCAGTGCGAAGCGTCGTCCGCGGCTCGCCAGAAGTCCGGCCCGTGCGCAAGCCCGATCGACCGCAACCACTCGCGCAGCCTCCCGCGCTCGGCGGCGTTCGGGTCCGGCGCGCTCGAGCGCTGCCAGCATGCGAGCGCGGCCCACACGCACAGCCCGCCGGCCAGGGCCAGCGGCGGCCACGCCGCGCGGCCACCCGGGCGGCTCGGGCTGGAGCGGAACACGCCTGGCACGCCATCGAGGTCCTCACCGGCGGCCCCCGCCTTGGCCGACAGCACCTCCACGATCACCTCGGTCGGCGTGCGGGTGACGAATCGCGCCGCGAGCGGGTCGTACCACGACATCGCCGGAGCGGGAGCGCGCAGGCGCCCGGGACGCTTGGGGAGCAACGTCCACAGGAACGTGCGCCGGCCAGGGCCGAGCGTGCCGGCGCGAGGCAGGCTGTCCTCCACAGTCGAGGCAAACACCTCGAAGTCGGCGGGCCGGTAATCCGGCGCTCGCAGCAGTGGCAGATTCCCGGTGCCGCGGATGTCGAGGCGTGCGGTGATGGCCTGGTCCTGCGTCGTGTGCTCACGATCGGTGTTCCAGCTCACGCTGAAGTCGCCCACACCTCCGCCGAATCCCGCGGGCGCATCGGGCGGCAACGGCCGCACGCTCACGCGCAGGCTCTCGCTCGCGATCTCGACGCGGGAGCTGGAGCGCCCGCCGAACGGATCCAGCATGCCACCCGACGCCGGGGTGACCGCGGCGTGCGCGGGTGAGATCACGGCGGGGCCCGGAGCCAGCGCGTAGAGCCGCAGGGCACGCTCGGTGACCAGCACCTCTCGCCGTCCCTCGTGGCCGCGGAACGTACTCGGATCGCCCCACGATTCACTCCAGAAGCCCGGCGTGGCCGGGGGCGCATAGTCGCTGTCCTCGGACATGTCCACGCGCTGGATGAGTTGCACCTTGAGCAGGCAGGCCTGACCCACGACGAGCGCGGGCGGCTCGAGCGTGACCACGAGCGAGGCCACGTCGTTCGCGCCGCCACGCCGGCCACGGGACGCCGTGACGCGCGACGGTTCGCTGTCGGTGACGACCAGTGGCATCTCGCCGCTGCGAAACGGCTGAGTACCCACCTGCACGCGGATCGGGCCGACCTGGTAGCGGCCGGCGCGGCTCGCACCGATCTCGAATCGGTAGGTGACCACATTGGTGGAGCGGCCGTTCACCCAGCTCATCTGCTGCGAACGGGAGCTACCCAGCAGTTCAAGTCCGGCCGGCAGTGCGAACTGAGGGTCGGCCACCTGACCGCGCGGGTCCGAGATCTCGACCAGCAGCTGCACGGTGCCGCCGGTCTCGATCGCGCCCGAGGTGAGTCGGGCCTCGACGTCCACCGCGGCAAACGCCGGGGGTGCGAGCACCAGTCCCAGCGCCAGTACAACGAGCCGCGCGATGCGGGAGGTGTTCACCAGTCCTTCCCCCTCTTCTCGCGGGTCGCCTTGCTGCGGCGCCGCTCCTGCTTCTCGAGCCGCTCGAGGTCCCCCAACGAGCCCAGCAATCGCTCCGCCTGCGGTCGGGTCATGGGCTGCTGCATGCCGGGCGCGTCCGGCGCGGGCGCCGGCGTGGACTGGGTATCGTCAGGACTTCCCTGCGGCTGGTCCGGCTGCGGAGTCCCCTGCCCGGGCTGCGGCTGCTGCGGTTGCGGGTCCGGCTGCTGCGGGTCCGGCTGCGGCCCGCCTCCGTTCGGATCGGGCTTCTGCTCGGCCTGCTTCTTCTGGCGAGCCAGCCACTCGTAGTTCCAGCGCGCGTCGGCGTCGTCCGGGTCGCGCTCGAGCGCGCGCCGCAACTCGGCGAGGGCGGGATCGTGCTCGCCGCGGCCGCCCATGAGTGTGCCCAGATTGTAGCCCGCCAGACGCCCGGCCGCGTCGGGCCGAGCCGCGAGTCGCGACAACTGCTGCTCGACGCTGTCGGCTTTCTGTAGATGTGCGCGCGTCGTCGCAAGGTTCGCGAGCAGCCCCGCCGGCGGCTGCTTCTGGCGCGCGCGACGCACATAGAGCGACTCGGCGAGCGCCCAGTCCCGCTGCTTGAATGCGGCATTACCGCGCGCCCAGTCGCTCTGCGCCCCGGACGAGCGCGGCAGCGCCAGCATCAGGAACACCGAAGCGCCGGCCAGCGCACGCCCCCCCCGCCGCCGCGTGCGCGCGGCCCGAGCCTCACGCACGCGAGCGAGCGAGACCGAACGCTTGACGATGCGCCGCTGAGGTGTGGCGAACAACGCGACCAGGCAGCCCGCCGCCAGCAACGCGAACAGCGGGAAGCGAGCCACCGGGCGCTCGACCAACCGCGTGCCTTTGCGCGAGCGGGCGAGCGAGCCCAGCGAGCGAGCGAGGCGAACCACCTCGCCGCCCGAGCGCGCCGCACTGAAGTACTCCCCACGCGTGGCGCGCGCCACATCGCGCAACAACCCCTCGTCCAGCCGCGAGCGAACGACCTCGCCCTTGTCGTCGCGTTTGACGTCCACCGTGACGCCGGCCACGTCCGAGAGCGGGATCACGTCTCCGCCCGGTGTGCCCACGCCGACCACGAATACGCGCAGCCCCGACCGCCGCAGTTCGTCGAGCGCGGCGCGCGCGTGGCCTTCGAGGTCCTCGCCGTCCGTCCACAGCACCATCGCCTGCTCGTCGCGCCGTCCGGCGGGCAGCAGCTTGAGGCCGGCGCGCAGCGCGCGGCCCAGGTCGCTGCCGGGCTCGCTCACCGCACCGGTGGCAAGGGTCTCGAGCGTGAGGCGCACCGCCGTCTGGTCGAGCGTGAGCGGGCACAGCCGCACGGCATCGCCCGCGAACGCCACGACGCCGACCCGGCTGCCGTGCAGGCGCTCGAGCAGTGCG
>CAZADU010000293.1:0-1716 GCA_964483945.1 uncultured bacterium | reverse complement strand
CCGGTGACACCGGTGCGCGACAGGCAGTAGACGAACCCGCGACAGCGCCCGAGTAGCACGGGCAGCCGCTCGGTACTCGTCGTGGGCGCGACCAGCATCACGGTGTCGAGCCCGCCAAGGTCGAGCGCGGCCCACAACTCGGGGAGTTCCTCGGGCGGCAGGTCCGACAGCAGCACGCCGTCCACACCTGCGTTGCTCGCGAGCGCGGCGAACTCGGCAGCACCCAGGCGTGCCACCGGGTTCGCGTACGTCATGACCACGACGGGCAGCTGCGACTCGCGGCGGAAGCGTGCGACCAGGCCGAGCACGTCCGCCGCACTCACGCCCTGGCGCAGCGCCCACTCGGATGCGAGCTGGATGTCGGGCCCGTCGGCGATGGGGTCGGAGAACGGGACGCCCACCTCGATCGCAAGCGCGCCCGCGCGCTCGAACGCGCGCATCAACTCGAGCGAGCCGTCCAGCGACGGGAATCCCGCCGTGAGGTAGGGGATCAATCCGGTCACACCCGTGCGCGCGGCGAAGGCCGTCGTCAGGCGGGACACGGCCGAGGGCGCGTCAGTAGGGCGTGAAGAACGGATCGGCCGGACCGAGTCCGTAGCCGCGGCCGTAGCCGTACTGGAGCGGTGAGCGCACATCGTGCATCTCGACGCGGAAGATCGCGTTCGCGCTCGGACGCCAGGTGACGTCGAAGCCCTCGAGGAAGAAGGGCGAACCGCCACTGCGCGCCTTGTCGAGCCCGAACGTGTTGCCGAGGCTCACGCTCACGGCGAGCGGCGCGCGGAACTGATAGGAGAGCTTCGTGACCGACAGCGCGCTGGTGCCGCTGCCGCCGAAGCTCGAACCCACGGAGACCGTGGACTGGAGCCGGAGCCGCGATGGATCGAACCACGTCGCCGGGCGTGCGAACGCCGACAGCGGCACCTGCGGCGTGAAGCCCGCGGCACCGGGTTCCGACATCAGGCCGGCGCGCGTGGCGGAAACGCACGCGGCGAGCGCGACGACGGACAACAGCGCGATCCAACTGCGACGCAAGTTCATTCAGGGCCCCTCCTCACCCATAAAGCTAGGAACCCGCCCGGCCGCTGTCAACGAGGGACCGCGGGGTGCCGGACGGGTTCACGAGGACTGGACCTGGGACCGACTGCTGGCGACTAAGCGGACGTATCGAGCTCGAGCCGGATGACGATCTCATAGTGCCCCCCCGGCGGGAGCTTCACCGGGATCACGATCTGACGGGCGATGGGGGGTGTGCTGTCGGCCTGCCCGTGCGTCTCGGTCGCGGTCGTCGAGCGGGACGCCGCGGCCGCTGCACGCGGCTGCGAGGCGTGACGCGATGCGTCGGTCCCGACCGACGCGGCCGCCGGCTCGGAGCGAGTCGGGCTCGCCGAACCGATGCCGTCGCGAGGGGAGGCGGCGGGCAACTCCAACTCGGTGCCGTAGTCGATTCGTACGTCTTCCAAAGCGGCCGCCTGCGTCTCCTGAGCCTCGCGGCGGATGGCCTGCACCGGTGCCGTCGGCGGAGCGACGGGTCGTGCGATCACGGCCGGCGTGACGGGAGCGGCTGGCGGCTCGGCGGCCGCCGGGGCCGGAGCGTGCGCCGCAGTGCGGGTGGACGACCCCGGCGTGCGGCGGAGGTCCTTTGTGACCTTCTCCATTAACAGATGTGACACGCCGCGGAACGTCTCAAACACGCCCTTGCCCTCGCTCGCCACCGAC
>CAZADU010000292.1:0-2155 GCA_964483945.1 uncultured bacterium | reverse complement strand
CCTCACCCGCTACCGCGGCGCCTCCGGAGTAGCCTCTGCGCTGCTGGCCGCGCTCGCGGTGCTGCTTCTCAGGACCGTGGAGAGCCGATGGTCGCGCGCCGCAGCGACTCTGGGCCTCGCTCTGCTGCTCGTCAAGATGATGGGAGAGAACATGACGGGGCGCGCGTTCTTCGCGGGCCCGCTCCCGCCGGGGATCGAAGTCACTCCGCTGGTCCATTTCACGGGAGCGCTCGCCGGAGTCGCGGTAGCTCTCGCGATCTCTTGGCTACCCCACAGGACGGTTAAGTAAGCTAGCCGACTACTCGATGTGCTCAAGTCCTGCCGACGCTGCCTGGGTTACCACTCCTCGAAGGATGGTACGCTCAGGGCCGGCTATCTTTTCGGGACACGGGACAAGGCGCTCGGCTACAAGGGGCATGAACACCCGAAGATCATCAAGAAGAAGTGCCCGATGGAGGAGGAGCAGGGAGATGAATGGTGCAGCAGGTGCGGCAGCCGTCGCGGCCGTCATACAAGCGATCAAGGCCTCCGGGGTAATCGTCCGCGTGGAGCGAGAGGCCTTCGCCGAATTAGTAAACCGGAATCCAGAGGGGCTGGTTGTGCATTCGCTCACTGGATTATTCACGACGAGGCACGCCTACCTCATGAGCTACAAGGGCCTTGCCTTCTCCACACGGAGCCGCGAAAGCATCTCGCTACCAACGACCTGCGAACTCGTCGAAGCACGGAAGGTATGGATGCCGGATTAGCCGCCTGCGAACCTCAGCGCAGAACGGTCGGCAGCGGTGCGACACTGGCGGGGTGTCAGTGAGATAGAACGTGACACTCGCCCGATGCCTGGCTCCAAACAGCTCTCCTGGCCTCGGGCACCCAGAGTGGCAAGGAGGAGGCAACGAGAGGGACGACGTTCATTGCCTCATGATGTACTTGGTATGGTAGGCTCAGTGCGCACTGTGGAAATTCCAGTTCGGTTCCCTGTCAGGTGTGAGGAACCCCGCCATGAAACACGTGAAGATTCACTACTGTCCGGTTTGACCAATCAAACGGATCATGGCTGCCCGTGTGGCGGCCGAGTTGAGCAAGGACTCCGATGCTCGCGTTGAGACCATCAAAGGCGGGCTCGGCCAATTCGATGTGTTCGTCGATGATCGCAGTGTCGTGAAGACCAATCGGCTCTGGTATCCCAACCCGCGTCGCGCCGTGGAGCGAGTGCTGGCTGTGCTTAAAGGGTAGGGGTCGCTGCTACGCCGCCCCCTTTCAGCACTGCAGGTCCTTCGTCTCGAGGCCATGTGATGGGTCAGTTTGGAGCCTGGGCTGGCGACTTGGCTCGATCAGCCCGTCTTCTCAGCCAGCGACGCAGAGCCACGCCCGACCAGACGAATTCCACGACACCGAAGGGCCACGCGCCTTGCAGGAACCCATAGACCGACGCTGCGATGCACGATACAGCGAAGGCCAGGATGAAGCCCGTCGAGCGTTCTTCCAGAGCGTAGAACACCATCATGGCTGCAACCGCGATGGCTCCGAATGCCGTGAGCATGTCCATGTTCAGTAGTATGCATCATCACCCTCAGCACCTCAGGTCCCGGACGCCTTCCGCCGGTTCCTAATCTGACGGGTGCGTGTAAATGATCGTCATGATCGGCGACACGTGCCGAGGAGCGAAGCGATGAGGAATCTGCTGTTTCCCGGCATTTTGCGCAAAGCAGATCCCTCACTTCGTTCGGGATGACAGCTATTCGAGTTTTTCAGCAGCCTGTTAGAGTGCTCAGAATCGGTGCGGCCGGGGCATTGCTCGTTTGTCTGAGCGTGGCGGCGATCGGTTTCGTCATGCGCTCCGTGCCGTCAGGCATCTCATTTCAGCCCAGCGAGGCTCCCGTGTCGCTGGCGGAGTTCGTTCGGCCGACCAATGAGCATCCTGGCGCTGCGTTGTGCTTCTTCACGGCCGACTCACCCCTCCTGATTCGTTACCTTGCCGTGTTCCTCGGCCTGTATGGGTCCACCTCGGGACGCGCGCCTCGTCTCGCACTACTCGGCCTTGCCACCGGGATCGTCATGGCTTCTGCGGATGCCGTCGAGAACACCATCTACACCAACTCTGCGCTCAGTGCGCTGCGAGGCACGTTACTGGCAGCGCCCGACACGGCGACCCTCT
>CAZADU010000291.1:0-3276 GCA_964483945.1 uncultured bacterium | reverse complement strand
CGAGGATTCGCGCGTACTGGCAGACACCGGAGGATACGAGCCGGGCGAAGTGAGGGTGGTCCGTTACGCCGGAAGCGGCGTCGCTGCACCCGGCTGGACTCCGGCGGGCGTCAGGCTGGCTGAATTCCGGGGCGACCTGCTCGAGCGGGACCCATTCAATGACGGGTGGAGCACTACTCCCAGCATGAGACTGGCAGCCGTGGCTGACGACGGCAGCGGCGGGGCGTTCGTACTGTTCGGACAGATCAGTGATCTCGGAGGATTGCTAGGGGCCTGCTACCGACTGCACCGGGTGGATGCATTAGGCGCACTCGCCACGGGTTGGCAGCCGGAAGGAGTGCCCGCCGGTCCGTGTGCCGGTGAGGCCCGCTACGCGGAGTGCTCTCTGCAGCTGCACATTAGACCTGCGAGGAGGCGTTTTCGTGGGTGGGCCGGAGCCCTACAGCCACTCGGTGGACTTCAGCTTCAGCCAGTTCAGCGGTGCCGGAGTGCGACTCGCCGAAGCGTGTCGCGTCGGCAGCATTGGTCTCGAATCCGCAGCTCGAGCCGACGGTGGCGTCGTCGTGGCTTCGTTCAATCCCACGGGCCCCTACGGGCCCTACTCACTACCGGCATACCTCAAGCTGTCTCAGAGCGAGCCGGGTGCCTACTTCATCGAGGTGCACCCCGAGCTAGTGCAACAGTGGTACGGCGACATCGGCCTGACCGCGACAGAGGACGGCGGCTCGATCTTCGCGTGGTCGCAGGTGCGCGAGCGCTTCGGCATCTTCGCCATTCGCATGAACCCCGCGGGCATCGTGACCGGTGTGCCGCCGGGCGCGCCGTCTCAGGACCTGCGTGTCTGGTACGCACGTGGCACCGGTCTACAGGTCACGGATGGGCAGGAGCGCCGGTCCAAGGTCGTGGTCATCCGCTGAGGGTTCGATTGCGGCTCCCATCCGGCCACTTGCGCGTCGCGGGGGCGTCCGGAACGGCTTGCAGCGTGCGCCGCCACAAGTACTTGACCCCTCTTCGCGCCGCCGCTTAGGCTCGCTCGGAAATCGCGCGCGCCTTCGTTGGCGCCCCTTAGCGAACTGACCTGACTGGAGCGGCCCCGATGGCGACCAAGACGCCCCCAAAGACGGCTCCGAAACGTGGTCGCGCCTCGCGCACTTCGCACCCCAACACCCCGCGCGCGCGCGCGACGCGTGCGTCGACCGCGCCCGGACCCCGCACCAACGGCGCCTTCGCACAACAGCGCGCCGCCTACGACGCGAGCTATCCCAAGTCCCGCGAGCGCAAGGACCTCTACCCGTACACGCTCTCGGGCGAGCCGATCGCGCCGCTCTATGGTCCCGAGGATCTCGCGGGCATGGACCTGGCGCGCGACCTGAGCGTTCCCGGCGAGTATCCGTTCACGCGCGGCATCCACCCGACCATGTACCGCGGTCGCATGTTCACCATGCGGCAGTTCGCGGGTTTCGGCACGGCGCGCGAGTCGAACGAGCGCTATCACTACCTGCTCGCCCACGGGCAGACGGGGCTGTCCATCGCGTTCGACAACCCCACCATCATGGGCTACGACAGCGACCACCCCAAAGCGCACGGCGAAGTGGGCAAGTGCGGCGTGGCCATCGACAGCCTGCGCGACATGGAGATCCTGCTGGACGGCATCGACCCCGGGCAGATCTCCACGTCCATGACCATCAACGGGCCGGCGAGCATCATGTTCGCGTTCTATCTGGCGAACGCCGAGCGGAAGGGCGTCCCGTTCGCTTCCTTGCGCGGCACGCTGCAGAACGACATCTTGAAGGAGTATATCGCGCAGAAGTGCTGGTGTTTCCCGCCGGAGCCGTCGTTGCGCATCATCGTGGACCTGATCGAGTTCGCCATGAAGAACGTGCCGCAGTGGAACACGATCAGCGTGTCGGGCTATCACATCCGTGAGGCCGGCAGCACCGCCGCGCAGGAGCTGGCATTCACGTTGGCGGACGGGTTCACGTACGTCGAGGAGTGCGTCAAGCGCGGGCTCGACGTGGACGAGTTCGCGCCTCGACTGTCGTTCTTCTGGAACAGCCACCTCGACTTCTTCGAGGAGATCGCCAAGCTGCGCGCCGCGCGCCGCATCTGGGCGCGCCATATGCGCGAGCGCTATGGCGCCAAGCGCCGTGAGAGCTGGCTGATGCGGTTCCACACGCAGACGGCCGGCTGTTCTCTGTGGGACAAGCAGCCCGAGAACAACATCGTGCGCACCGCGTTCCAGGGCCTGGCCGCAGTGCTGGGCGGCACGCAATCGTTGCATACGAACTCCATGGACGAGACCATCGCGCTGCCGAGCGACAAGGCGGTGAAGATCGCGCTGCGCACGCAGCAGGTCATCGCGCACGAGACCGGAGTGACCGAGACGGCCGATCCGCTGGCGGGCTCGTACTACCTCGAGCACCTCACCAACCGTCTCGAGGAACAGGCCGAGGACTACTTCCGGCAGATCGAGGGCATGGGTGGCGTCGTGCGCGGCATCGAGCACGGGTTCTTCCAGCGCGAGATCGGCGCGGCGGCCTACCAGTACCAACAGGAGATGGAGCGGAAGCAGCGCATCATCGTGGGCGTCAACGAGTACGTCGAGCCCAACGAGAAGATCGATATCCCGCTCCTGTACATCGGCGAGGAAGTCGAGGAGGAGCAGAAGCGCTGCATCGCCGAGGTGAAGCGCACGCGCGACGACCGCGCCACGACGCGGGCGCTTCACGCGCTCACAGCGGCGGCCCGCACGGCGCCCGGCGAGGCCAACCTGATGGAGAAGATCCTCGACTGTGCCCGCGCGTACGCCACCGAGGGCGAGATCCGAGGGGCCATGCGCGAGGTATTCGGCGACTACACCGAGACGGCGGAGTTCTGATGGATTCCGGCCTGATGGGCGGGCTGGCCGCAATCGCGGCCGTGGTGGTGATCGCGCTGTTCATGCGCTCAGCACGCACCTCCGATGATCCGCAGTCGCCGTCTGTGCCGCGGCCACCGGAACCGCCGCGTTCGTACGAGCCCTCGAACGAAGTCGACGACGAGGACCGTGGGGACGACACGGGTGACGACGGACCCGACGCCGGTCACATTGTGGCGGTGACGAGCGACGGTCACGCACTGATTCCCGACAAACGCGTCGTGCGCCTGTTGCCGCCCGAGGAGACGGGCGAGGAGTGGAAGGTGGGAGCGGGCATCAAGTCCTCCACGTTGCGCGCCGAGAAGGCATTCGGCATGACATGGAGTGCCGGCGACATGCGCGGCGCGCGCGTGGTGAAA
>CAZADU010000290.1:0-12514 GCA_964483945.1 uncultured bacterium | reverse complement strand
CCGCCCCCGGGCGCCCGCCGCTTTGCACCGCTCCCTGACAACGCGCGGGGTGGCGGCCGGGTAACATCGGTGGCTCATGCATCGTTCCCATCGCTCCGCCCTGCCGGCCGCGCTCTCGCTGCTCGTCGCGCTGCACGCCCCCGTGGCGCGCGCGAGCGGTGAGGCGCTCGCCGTTGCACCCGCCTCGGCTGCTGCTCCCGCGGACTGCGGCTCCCTGCCCGGCACTGCGCCGGAACGGGCCCCGAAGTTGTTCGACCGAGGCGGGTTCAATTTTTCTTCTGTCTTACTTGCCGAGAAGGCTGCGCACCCTGTGGATCTGTGCGTGCTCGTGGACGC
Organism: uncultured bacterium; assembly: GCA_964483945.1. Classification (GTDB taxonomy): domain Bacteria; phylum Eisenbacteria; class RBG-16-71-46; order RBG-16-71-46; family RBG-16-71-46; genus JAIOPA01. The sequence continues at coordinate 12,178 of CAZADU010000290.1, read as the reverse complement.
GCGCGGCCAGGTGAGCGATGTGCGCGTGAGCGCGAGCAGCACGCCGTTCGATTCTGCCGCCGCGGATGCCGTTCGGTGGTGGTGGTTCACTCCCGCGCGCGCCGCCGGCAAGCCCGTGGCCTCGTGGCTACGACTGAGCGTGGATATCCAGCCGCCCGCCGATACGGAAGCCATCGTGCCCGATGTGCTCGCGCTCGCGCACGACGCTGAGTCCCGCGGCGACGTTCGTGGCGCGATCGACGCGTGGGGCGGCGTACTCGCGCGCGTCGGCGTGCACCCCTCGCTCGGCGACGAGTATTCGGTGCGCGAGCGCATCCTGCGCCTCGCGGCGCGGCTGCCCGAGCGCCCCAAGGTGCCGACGTCCGCCGAGGGCCGCGCCCGTGGTGCGCGCAACATGATGCAGCGGAACGTGGCGCGTGGCGAGAACGAGGATTACGCCAAGCGTCTCGACGAAGCGCTGATCGTCGCACCTTGGTACACCGAGGCCTATCGCTGGCGTGCCGCCGCACGTGCGGCGTGTGGCATGCGCGCCGGCGCGCTGCGCGACGCCGCGTGCTACCGGATCGCCGCGCCGGATTCCGCAAGCCGCGCACTGGCCGACCGTGCGATCGCGCTGATCGCCGCCGGCGACACGCTGACCGCGAACTCGATCCTCAAGCACTGAGAGTTCGGGGGCGCTGGATGTGCGCTGCCTCGCCGAGTCGCTTCGGGTCATGCTGGTGGGGTTGGCCCCAGCCGGCCCCTGTCGGCCCCTGTCGGCCCATGAACCCGCGGCCTGCGCTCAGGCTTGCGCAGTCCAGAGCGCCGACATCGGCACCAGGTCCATGTTCTTCCCGAGCGGGCGCACCTCGTCGCCTGCGTAGAGCACGACTCCGCGGTGGAACCGCGAACCGCTGGACTCCGCCAGGGCGCGCAGGCCGCGGGCATCGTCCCCGCTGCCGCGGATGGCCGACTTCACCTCGACGCCCACCAGCCGGCCCGCTGGGCCCTCCAACACGAGATCCACCTCGTGCCCCGCCGCTGAACGGAAGTGGTGCAGCGCGACGCGGGGGTGGCTCCAGGTTGCGAGCTTCACGAGTTCCATCGCCGCGAACGTCTCGACCAGTTGTCCCGTCAGGGCCGGCTCGATCTCGAGTCGATCGGCGTCGAGCTGCATGAGGCTCGATGCGAAACCCGTGTCCGTGAACAGGAGCTTGGGTGTGCGGATCAGTCGCCGCCCGGACTCCGCGGTCCAAGCCGGCACGAGTTGCAGGACGAACGCCGCCTGTAGGACCGCGAGGTAGCGCTTGAGCGTCGTCTGCGGCAGACCCACTCCCCGAGCGATGTCCGCCGCGTTGAGGAGCGTACCCGTCCGCGTCGCGAGCATGCGCATGAGCCGTGGCAGCTCGAGCAGGCCTTCGATGCGCACGATGTCTGGCACCGTGCGAGTGGCAAGCGTTCGCGCATGCGATGCGAACCAGTCGGCGCGCTGCGCCGGGGTCGACGTCGCGAGCGCTGGCGGATAGCCACCTCCGAGAATGTGTTGCATGAGCGCCGCACGCGACTCGGGCATGATCGCCGGGGACATCGGCTCGTCCGAGAAACACGCCGAGATGAACCCGCTCGACACGGACTGTATCTCGGTCTGCGCGAAGGGCCACAGATCCACAATCCGCATACGGCCCGCAAGCGTCTCCGAGAGCCTGGGCAGCAGCAGCACATTCGCCGACGCCGTGAGCAGGAACCGTCCGGGTGTGCGGTCGCGGTCCACCCGCGCCTTGATCGCTCTGAGCAGTTCCGGCGCACGCTGTATCTCGTCGATGACCACGCGGTCGGCGATGCCGGCCACGAAGTCGTCGGGGGTCCGTTTCGCCGCTTCGAGTGGCTCGATGTCGTCGAGCGTCAGGTAGCGATCGAGCCGGCCCTCTTCCACGAGCATCCGGGCAATCGTGCTCTTGCCGCATTGCCGCGGTCCTTGCAGGAGCACGACGGGCGCCGCGGCCAGTGCATCACGAACCAACGGGGCGGCGAGTCGGCCGATCAGGGGGGGCTGGCTGGAGTTATTCATGTGGTGGATTATCGTCCACGTCACGGATGATTATCAACCAAAACCGCAACCTTATGCAATGCAAGCTGTTAGACAGCAGGCTCATCGATTCGGCACCGGCGGCGCGGGTTAGCGCCGGCCTGCGTGCACTTGCGTTCGCGCTACTCGAACCGCCGCGCCGCCGCCGAGGGCGCGGTGTCATCGCCTGCCGGCGCGACCCCGAACTTCGCTGCGCGCTTCTCGACGAACGCCAAGATCCCCTCGTCGGAGTCCGCACTGGACCAGCACGCCGACTGCGCCGCGGTCTCGGCGTCGAGACACTGATCGAGCGTGGCGTACCGAGAGCCGAGCACCGTGCGCTTGATGGCGCGCACGCTCGTGGCCGGTGCCGCCGCCAACCGCGCCGCGTACTCGCGCCAGCGCACCTCGAACTCGGCCGCAGCGTACACGCGCTGGACGAGCCCGAGTCGTAGCGCGTCGTCCGCGTCCACGAGATCGCCCGTCCAGCACAGGTCGAGTGCGCACGCCGTGCCGGCGAGCCGCGGCAGGTGATACGTGCCGCCCCAGTCCGGATGCAGCGCGATGCGCACGAACGTCTCGCCGAAGCGCGCCTCGCTGGACGCCAGCCGCACGTCGCATGCGAGTGCGAGGTTGCAGCCCGCGCCCGCGGCGACGCCGTTCACGGCGGCGATCACCGGAAACGGGAACGCCGCGAGCCGCGTGACGATGTCGCGACCTGCATCCAGCAGTGGCGCCAGCGCATCGTACTCCGCGTGGCGAGCCTTCAGGTCCACCATGTGCTGGACGTCACCGCCCGAACAGAACCCCTTGCCCGCCCCGGTGATCACCAGCACGCGGACTTCGGGGCTCGCGGCGACCAGGTCGAGCGCTTCGACCATCCGGTCGCGCATGTCGCCCGCGAACGCATTCAGCTTGCCGGGCCGGTTGAGCGTGATGACGGCGATGCCGTCTCGAATCTCGAGCAGCACCGTCTCGGCGCTCACACCCGCTCCACCAGCACCGCCATGCCCTGCCCACCGCTCACGCACAGCGTGGCGATGCCGTAGCGGCCCTTCGTACGCGCCAGCTCGTGCACCAGGCCGACGAGGATGCGTGCGCCGCTGCAGCCGGTGGGGTGGCCCAGAGCGATGCCGCCGCCGTTCACATTTAGGCGCTCGGGGTCCATCTTCAGTTCGCGGTCGCACGCGATCACCTGCGAGGCGAATGCTTCGTTCAGCTCGATCACGTCCACCTGTTCGAGCTTGAGCGCGTGCTTCGCCAGCAGTTTGCGCACGGCGGGCACGGGGCCGAGGCCCATGCGCGCGGGGTCCACGCCCACACTGGTCCAGCCGAGCATGGCTGCCTGCGGCGTGACGCCGTGTTGCTTCACGGCGTCCTCCGACAGCACCATCAGGGCAGCCGCGCCGTCGGTGATCGCACTGGCGTTGCCGGCGGTGATGCTGCCGTCCTTGCGGAACACAGGGCGCAGCCGCGCCAGTTCGTCCAGCGTGGTCTCACCACGGAAGTGCTCGTCGCGCTCCACGACGGCGGCGCGCTTGCCCTCGCCCACGCTCACGGGGACGATCTCGGTGGCGAAGCGGCCCTCGTCCCACGCGCGCGCGGCGCGCTGGTTGCTGCGCACGGCGTATCGGTCCTGCTCCTCGCGCGAGATGGCGTACTCGGTGGCGAGTGTTTCGCTGGTCTCGCCCATCAACTGGTCGCAGAGCGGGCACAGGTAGCCGTCTCGGTACATCGCGTCCAGCAGGGGCTCGTCGCCCAACTTCTTGCCCCAGCGCACGTCCATGGCCAGGTACGGGATGCTGCTCATGTGCTCGGTGCCACCGGCCAACACGGCATGCGCCTCACCCAGCCACACGAGTTGCGCGGCGTTCACCACGGCCTGCATGCCGCTCGCACACGCCTTGTTGATCGTGTACGCGGGCACGGCATCGGCAAGTCCGGCGCGACGCACAACCTGACGCGCGAGGTTGGGGCCGTTGCCGGCCTGGCGCGCGTGGCCGAACACGACTTCCTCCACCGCACTCGCCGGCACGCCGCTCTGCGCGAGAGCGCCACTCGCGGCCACCCCACCCAGGTGTGCCGCACTGGACGACGCGAGAGCGCCGCCGAAGTTGCCGATGGGCGTGCGCACCGCACCCGCCAGGTAGACGCGACGCGTCTCCATCTGGGACGTGTTCCTTTCGCTCAGGAGTCGCTTTGGGTCGAAGGGTCGAACCGCTTCAGGGCTCGTCGCGCCGCGGTCCTCGCGGTGGGCCGCCCGGACGCGGCGGCCCCGAGGGGCGTGATGAAGGCCCGCTGCCCGGCGGACGATCGGGACGCGGGGCACCCGCGCCCGGCGGACGATCAGGACGCGGCGTGAACGGCCGTGGACCGCTCGGGCCGGCACCGGGCGGACGATCGGGTCTCGGCGTGAACGGTCGCGGGCTGCTCGGGCCCGCACCCGGCGGACGATCGGGTCGCGGCGTGAACGGTCGCGGACCGCTCGGCCCCGCACCAGGCGGACGATCAGGGCGCGGTGTGAACGGACGCGGACCGCTCGGGCCTGCGCCCGGCGGACGGTCGGGTCGCGGCGTGAACGGGCGCGGTCCACTCGGGCCCGCACCTGGCGGACGATCTGGACGCGGCGTGAACGGCCGGTCGGGACGCGGCGTGAACGGGCGTGCGCCACCGGAACCGCCGCTGCCGCCACCACTGCCACCACCCGGCGGGAACCCGCCGCGGTCCGTCTCGCGCGTCTTCTGCATCGCGTCGAAGCCCTTGGTCGCGACGCGCTCCACCTTCTTGCGCGACAGCTTGCGCCCGCCGAAGCCCGGACGTGCGCCCGGGTCGCCCTCGGTCGTGCGGCGGATCTGCTCGATGCGTGTGTCGTCCTCGCCGGCGAAGTCGGCAGCCAGTTCTTCTTCGATCGGCACGTCGGGCGAGGGTCCGCGCAATACCACGAACCAGCCGTCGGCATCCTCGACCTCGGCGAAGCGCCCCAGCTCCTCTTCCGTGGGCGAGGTGGCGAAGCGCACGCCGCGCCCGCGCAGCTCGTCGGCCCATGCGTCCAAGTCGTCGTCCATCAGCGCGAACGACACGCGCTGGTCGGGTGCGAGCGGCAGCCCGTCGGCGTCGCGCCACGCGTGCAGCGTCAGGCTCGCCTCACCGGTGTCGAACTCGATCCAGTGGTCGCGCTCCTCGACCATCTTGAAACCGAGCGCGTCGTGATAGAAGTGCGCGCACGCTTCGAATGCCTGCGCGTTCACGATGGCGTGCGAGAGCCGCGGCCACTTGCCCGAACTCGTTGGCTTCTTGCGCTCGACCAACTGGACGATGTTGCCCTCGGGATCCTTGACGCGCGCGATCAGGCAATCCGGCGACTCTTCCGCCGGGCCCACCGGCTCCACACCGCGCGACTTCAACACGGCCAGCCGGTCGGAGAGCGACGGCACGTCGAAGCCCAGCTCGATGCGCGCGGTCTCGCCGTCGGCGACTGGCCGCAGTGCGAGCGCGGCATCGCGCGTGCCGAACTGGACCCAGCGCGCCGCCGCCGTGGCGGGCGTGAGGCCGAGGCTCTTCTCGTAGAATTCTCGCTGTCGTGCGATCTCGGGGGTGAACAGCACGACGATACTCAGACGGCCCATGTCCGGATCCTCACGGGGTCACTCCAGGTTCAACCACACGCTCTTCACCTGCGTGTACTCGTGCAGGCACGCTTCGCCCAAGTCCTTCCCGAATCCCGAGCCCTTCACGCCGCCGAACGGCATGCCGGGATCGTAGAAGCCGTACATGTTCACCCACACCGTGCCGGCCGCCAGACGGCGCGAGACCGTGTGCGCCTTCCTCACGTCGCGTGTCCACACGCCCGAGGCGAGCCCGTAGAACACGTCGTTGGCCTTGGCGACCGCGTCGTCCACACCGTCGAACGGGATCACGCTCAGCACCGGGCCGAAGATCTCCTCCTGTGCCACCTTCATCTTGTTGTCCACGCCGGCGAGCACAGTGGCCTGCACGAACGCGCCCTTGCCGTTGACCGGCTGCGCCTGGCCGCCGGCGACAAGCTTGGCACCTTCTTTCACACCGGTCTCGACATAGCCCAGCACCTTTTCCATCTGCTGGCGTGAGACGAGCGAGCCCAGGCGCGTCTTGGGGTCCAGCGGGTCGCCCGGCACCAGCTTCTTGGCGCGCTCGGCGAGCTTGTTGACGAAGTCGTCGTAGACGCTCTTCTCGACCAGCAAGCGCGAGCCGGCCCCGCACACCTCGCCCTTGCCGTAGAAGATGCCCATGGTCGCACCCTTCACCGCGGCATCCAGGTCGGCGTCGGCGAACACGATGTTCGGCGACTTGCCCCCCAGCTCGAGCGTGAGCTTGTTCAACGAATCCGCGGCCGGGCGCATGAGGTGCTGGCCGACCTCGGTGGAGCCGGTGAAGCTGATCTTGCTCACGAGCGGGTGCTTCACGAGTGCTTCGCCCGCGATGCGTCCCTTGCCCGGCAGCACGTTGAACACGCCGGCGGGGATGCCGGCCTCGAGTGCGAGTTCGCCGATGCGGATGGCGGTGAGCGGCGTGAGCTCGGCGGGTTTGAGGACGATGGTGTTGCCGGCGGCCAGTGCGGGTGCCGCCTTCCAGCCCACCATGATCATCGGGAAGTTCCACGGGATGATCGCACCCACCACGCCCACCGGCTCGCGCAGCGTGTACGTGAACCAGCCGGGGTTCACGCTATTGGTCTCGCCGGTGAGCTTGGTGGCCCAGCCCGAGAAGTAATGGAAACAGCGCGCCACCATCTCGACGTCTATCTGGCGCGACTCGAAGATGGGCTTCCCGTTGTCGAGAGTCTCGAGTCGCGCCAGTTCGTCGGCGTTCTGCAGCACGAGATCCCCGAGCTTCCACAGGACGCGCGAGCGGTCCATGGGCTTCATCTTCGCCCACGGTCCCTCGAGCGCGGCGTGCGCGGCGCGCACGGCACGGTCAACGTCCTCGACGCCGGCCTCGGCCACCGTGGTGATGATCTCGTCGGTGGCGGGGTTGCGCGTCTGGAACGTGGCGCCCGACGCGGCGTCCACGGCCTCGCCGTTGATGATGAGCCGGCCCGGCTTCACCGGCGCGAGTGTGTCGGACATCTTCAGTCCTCCACGGGGCCGGTGGCCCCGATGCGTGCGAGTTTGATCTGGCTGGCGTGATGACGGTCGTGTTCGGGCAGGCCCCACATCATGTCCGCGAACGGATGGCCGCGGCGCCACACGTCATCGGGCTCCGCCGGCACTTCAGAGAGCCGCAGCAGGAGCTGTTCGCGCATGGAGTCGAGCCGGCGCAGGGCGTCGTCCCAGCCGTGCGCGCGCAGCGGCGACAAGTGCGCCTCGTTGTGCGCGCCCATCTCGGGGTCCTCGATGCCGGCCCACGAGCGCGACTGCCCGCCGAGCGTGCGCGACAGCTCCTCGAGCCGGACGCGGTCGCGTTCCGAGAGATGCAGCACGATCTCCTTGATGCTCCACTTGCCAGGCGCGATGGGCCGCTCGGCGGCGCCGGAGGCGATGCCCTGCGTGGCGGCCTTCACGCTGGCACGCGCGCGCTGCAGCTCGAACAGCAGCACTTCGCGCGCGGTCGCCGAGGCGCGCTGCGCGGCGAACGCGGGCGGCACGGGCTTGGGCGCGGCAACGGGCCGAGGCACGCGTCTCGCGGCCGCGCGTTGGAGCGCCCGCTTCGCGGATGTCACGGTCTTCGCTACGCGTTTGCGCGCCGAGGCGCTGGCCATCGTCGCGCGCTTCGTTGCGGACTTCACGCTCTTCGTCACGCGCTTCCGCACCGAGACACCGGCCGCGGCCATGCGCTTCTTCGCGGACTTCACGCTCTTCGTCACGCGCTTGCGCACCAAGGCACCGGCCGTCGTCATGCGCTTCGTCGCGGACTTCACCCGGGTGCGTGCGCGCACGACGCGCTTCGCGACCGTGCGCTTGAGGGACGCGACACGCTTCTTCACGCGCCGCTTCGCGACGGCAATCGTGAGCGCGCGCTTCGCCTTGGCGAGCTTCTTCGCGACTCGCTTCTTCGCGGCGGTTCGCGGCCGCGACGGCGTGCGGCGCGCGGGCTTCGCACCGGGACGCGCGACACGCTTGCGACGCGCATCCGTCCGGCGCTTCCCACGCTTCGAGGGCTTCTTCGCTGCCGCGCTAGCCACGCGGTTCCCCGTTCGGTGTCCCGGCCCCGCGGAGGTCGGTTCCGTTCCTGGTGTCCCGAAGCGTGTGCCCCGGTTGGCCCGCGCCCGCGACGATCGCGGACGAGGCCGGTGGTGAACTACGAACCGACCGTTGCCGTCGGCGGCGTGTACTCGTATACCCCGCGGCCACTCTTCCGGCCGAGCCGGCCGCCGGCCACGTACTGTTCCAGCAGCGGGCACGGGCGGAACTTGTCGCCCAGTGTGCGGTGCAGGAACTTCAAGATCGAGAGCCGCGTGTCGAGGCCGACCAGATCCACCAACTCGAATGGCCCCATCGGGTGATTGAGCCCGAGCTTGAGTGCCTTGTCGATGTCGGCCGCGCTCGCGATGCCTTCCTGCAGCATGTAGAACGCCTCGTTACCGATCATGGCGTTGATGCGGCTGGTCACGAAGCCGGGCGACTCGCGCACGGTCACGCACTCCTTGCCCATGCGCTTGCCGACCTCCTCGCACAGCTCGATCGTGCGCGGCGTGGTCTCCAGTGCACGCACGATCTCGAGCAGCTTCATGCGGTGCACGGGATTGAAGAAGTGGAGCCCCACCACCTGCGGCGCGCGCCGGGTGGCGGCGGCCATCTCGGTGATGCTGAGTGACGACGTGTTGCTGGCGAAGATCGCGTGCGGCGGCGCGAACCGGTCGAGCTGGGCGAAGATCTCGATCTTGAGTTCGATGCGCTCCGGCACCGCCTCGATCACGAGGTCGGCGTGGCGCGCGGCCTCCTCGAGCGAGGTGACCGTGCGCAGGTGCTTGCGGGCCGACACCGCGTCGGCGTCGTTCACCTTGCCCGTCGCCACGCCCTTTTCGAGGATCGCGGTGATGTCGTTGGCACCGCGGTCCAGTTGGTCGCGGTTGGTGTCCTGCAGCAGCGTGTGATAGCCGCCGAGCGCCGCCACGTAGGCGATGCCACGACCCATGATCCCCGCTCCGAGGACGGCGATGGTCTGGATGCTCACGCGCGGTCCTCGAGACGTGCAACGAGCTTCCACAGTGCCGGGAACAACCCGGCAGCGAGCGCGGACTTGATCAAGTCGCCTGGGAGGAACGGCAGCAGGCCGCTCGCGAGCAGCGCGCCCTCCGGCACGAAGTCCGCGAGGTGCGCGAGGCCCAGCGCGAACACGATGGTGCTGCCGAGCAACATGGCGGCGAACATGGTGAGCGGCCGGCGGTCCCAGCCACGCTCGGCCAGCAGGCCCGTGAGCGCGGCGGCGAACGGGAACGCAATCAGGTAGCCGCCCGTGGGGCCGAGGATCCGCGCGAAGCCCGCCGCACCGCCGGCGAAGAACGGCAGGCCAGCGGCACCCTCGGCCAGATACAGGCACATCGCGAGGAACGCGCGGCGTGCGCCGAGCACGGCACCGGTGAGCAGCACGGCGAACGTTTGCCCCGTCACCGGCACGGGTGACCACGGCAGTCGGATCTCCAACTGGGCGGCACCCGCGGTGACCAGCGAGGCGGCGACCACGAGCAGCACATTGGTGAGCGCGGACGAGCGCGGCATCGCGACGTCGGCGAGCGTGAGCGGTCGTGCGGCGAGCATGGGGTCCTCGAACGGGGGGAAATGCACGGCCAGCCGCGGCGCCGGAGAAAACCCCGCCGCGGGGGTGCGGTACTTGGGAATGCCGCAGGATACTGGACGGCGAGCCGGGGCGGCAATGAGAAGGATGTCGCAACTCTGGCGGTCAGCAGGAGGTGGTGGGCGCCGCGGCATCCGGCGCCCTGCGACAGGCATGCCGGCCGCGGCTGTGGCCCTCGCCGTCATCCTCCCGCCCCGAATCGGCTGCCGGGCTAGCGCCGCTCGAACAGGCTCCAGGTGGCGAACAGGTCATCCTCGAGCTTCATGCCCCCAGCGTCCCACCCGAGCGCGTGCGCCATCGCGCGGGCCGCGGGTGAATCGTCGCGATCGAACTCGAGCACCTTGAAACCGGCCCGCTCCCAGTCGGCGCGCGGGAACGGGCAGCGGCCGTCGGCCCAGGGGATGTAGGGCTTTCCGGGCGGCGCCGGTGCGGGGCACAGGTTGTAGATGAGCACGTGGCCGCCCCGCTTCACACTCCGGCCGAGTGATGCCACGAACGCGCTGTCGCTCACGCCCAAGTGGACGAGCATGCGCGGGTCCACCTTTTCGGCGGGGTGCAGGTAGCCGTTCTTGAGCGTGTTCTTGCTCATGAAAAGATCGAAGTCGTCGCCCACCGCAGCCAGCATCTCGGGCGTGGCGGGCCACTGGCCGATCGCGAGCCGCACGCTGCCGGCGCCGACGGTTCCCTGATCCCCGGGTTCGGAATAGAGCGCCGTCAGCAGCGGATCCACGTCCACGCCCACCGTGTGGGCACCCATCTCGGCGAGCAGCCGGAGCTGGCCGAGCATGCCGCAGCCGAAGTCGGCGATGCGCTTGCCCTTCACGTTCTTGATACCGCGCTCACCCAACAGCTCGAGCGTGCGGACGTAGGCAAGCGGCGAGCCGTAGCGCGTGTCGTAGTAGAACTTCTCGTCCAGTGTTCGTGCGACGAGCTTGGCGCGCACGCTGTCGGGCAATGCTTGGGCATCGCGCGCGGTCCACGCACGCGTGCGCGCGGAGTCGCGGTAGACCGTGCGCGGCTGCACGCTCGGGAGCCGCGGCACCATCGCCAGGAACTCGCGCGCGAGCGGCGTGCGGACGAGCGGGGCGAGGGATCTGGCCTCGGCTTGCAGCTGGACGACGCGTGACGTGGAGTCCTGTGCCCGCGCGGGCACGCCGGTCGCGACCGCGAGCGTCACGACCAGTACGGCGCGGCGGAACGTTGTCGTGCTGATCATTGCTACAGTCTAGCGGGCGCTTCGCCGCGTGCCACGTCACACTTGCCGGCGCGGCAAGGCGAACGCCCGCCGCAGCGGGTGCCATGGTCATCGCCGCGCGTTCGTTGACGGACCTCCGGTGCCGTTCTAGCGTGGCCGCCTTGCACGCTGCGCCTGTTGCGCCTGTTGCGCCTCGATTCGAACAGGAGCCCCGCCTCGCATGCCGACAACCGACAGCATCCGCATCGCCAATGCCGGCGGCTACTGGGGCGACGACCTCGGCCAGTTCCATCGCCAAGTGAAGTTGGGGCCGGTGGATTACGTCACACTCGACTTCCTGGCCGAGATCACGATGTCCATCATGCAGAAGCAGCGCGCGCGCGACCCCGAAGCCCGCTACGCGCGCGACTTCATCACCCAGCTTGAGGCCACGCTGGAGCTGCTGCTGAAGGGCGGCGTGAAGGTGGTCACCAACGCCGGCGGTGTGAACCCCGCCGCCTGCCGCCGCGCGATCATCGCCGTGGCCGCCAAGCGCGGACGTGCGATGGACGTCGCGGCCGTATTGGGCGACGACCTCATGATGAGGCTCGGCGAACTGAACGCCGCGGGTGCCGCCCTCGACAACATGGAGGACGGCCGGTCGTTCGCGGCAGTGCGCGACGCCGTGTCCTCGGCCAACGCCTACTTCGGCGCCTGGCCCGTTGTCGAAGCACTCCGCACCGGTGCCCAGATCGTCGTGACGGGTCGCTGCACCGACACGGGCATCACGCTCGCCCCCATGATCCACGCATTCGACTGGGCGGCCGACGACTGGGACCGCCTCGCCTCCGGCATCGTCGCCGGCCACATCGTGGAGTGCGGTGCGCAGAGCACGGGGGGCAATTACACCGACTGGCAAGAGATCCCTCGCATCGCCGAGATCGGCTACCCGATCCTCGAGATGCACGAGGACGGCTCGTTCATCGTCACCAAGCACGACGGCACCGGTGGTGCGGTGACGGTGCGCACGGTGAAAGAGCAGTTGGTCTACGAGATGGGTGGCCCGCGCAGCTACATCACGCCCGACGTGGTGGCGGATTTCGGCAGCATCCGGCTGGAGCAGGCCGGGCGCGACCGGGTGCGCGTGTGGGGCGTGAAGGGCCGGCCCGCGCCGTCGTCGCTCAAAG
>CAZADU010000289.1:0-2314 GCA_964483945.1 uncultured bacterium | reverse complement strand
CTCAAGTCCGTGCTGGGTTCCACACTCGCCGCCCTCGGCGACCGGCTGTTCTGGTTCACGTTGCGCCCGTTTGCGGCTTCGCTCGGTGTGCTGTTGGCGCTAGGGGCACGCGAGCCCGGTCTGGGCGCGGTGGCTCTGTGGGCCGTGTATGCCATTCCGCACCTGACGCTGCGTTTCGCGGGGGTGGGCTGGGGGTATGCGGCGGGGCCGGAGATCCTGACCGGTCGTTTCCGCGAGAGGTTCGAGCGCGCGATGCGCTGGACGGCGGTGCTGGGTTGCGCCGTGCTCGGCGTGGCGCTCGCGTGGGCACTGGCGCCCGGAGGCGAGCCCCGGCCAATCGCGGTACAGTGCGCGCTCGCTGGCGGGCTCGGCCTGGGCCTCGTCACGTCGCAGCGCGCACGTCCCTCGCCCACGCAATGGGCGCTCGCGCTCGGCGTGGCCGGTCTCATCCTGGCCCGGCTGCGACAGGGATAGTCCGGAGGAGCCGGTGGTCGAGATCGAGTTGCTGATTCGCAACCAATTGGGCCTGCACGCACGCGCGTGCGCCCTGTTCGTGAAGACCGCGTCCAAGTTCAAGTCCGAAGTCATGGTCGCGCGAGACGGCGAGGTTGTGAATGGCAAGAGCATCATGGGTGTGATGATGTTGGCCGCGGAAGCGGGCTCCACCATCGTCGTCAAGGCGCAGGGTGCGGACGAGCAGGAAGCGCTGATCGCCATCCGCGAGCTCGTGGACGGCAAGTTCGGGGGAGAGCCGTGACGCTCACCGGAATCGCCGCTTCGCCGGGTGTGGCCATCGGGCCGGTATTCGTCATCGAGCCCGAGGAACTGGCCGTGCGCGAGTCGGAGATCGCCCCGGAACTCGCCGACGCCGAGTTGGCCGCGTTCAGCGCCGCGATTGAAGCGTCGCGCCGCGACCTCACCGCCATCCGCGACGGCATCGCCGCGGAACTCGGCGAGGACGAAGCGCGCATCTACGACGCGCACCTGCTGATCCTCGACGACCCCGAGATGATCGCCGCGGTCGAGCGCGGCGTGCGCGAGCGCCGGCGCAACGCCGCGTCGGTGTTCCAGGGCGTGATGGGCACAGTGGCCGCGCGATTTGAGAACCTCGCCGACGAGTATCTGCGCGAGCGCCGCAGCGACATCCTCGACTGCGAGCGCCGCGTGCTGCGCCACCTGCTGAACGCGGGGCGCCGCACGCTGCCCGCGCTGCAGAAGCCGGCCATCATCGTGGCGCACGATCTGGGCCCGAGCGAAGTGGCGATGCTACCGCGCGACCAGGTGCTGGCGTTCGTGCTTGAAGTCGGTGGCCGCACCTCGCACGGTGCGATCGTGGCGCGCGGGCGCGGCATCCCGGCGGTGCTGAGCGTGCGCGGAGCACTGCAGTCGCTGCACACGGGCGACCGCGCGGCCGTGGATGGGTTCTCGGGCACGGTCGAGGTGAACCCGGACGAGGCGCAGGCCGCGCGCTACCGGCGCCGACTCGAGCGCCTGCGACTGCAGATGGGATCGCTGCAGGTGATGCGCGACCAGCCCGCCACGACACTCGACGGCCGCCGCATCGAGCTGGGCGCGAACCTCGAGCTGCCCGGCGACGCACCGCAGGCGATCGAGGTGGGTGCTGACGGCATCGGGCTGTTCCGCACCGAGTTCTTCTACCTGAATCGCGTGGACCTGCCCTCCGAGGACGAGCAGTACGCCGCCTATCGCGACGTGACCGAGCGGCTGGCGGGCAAGCCCGTGATCTTCCGGACCATGGACCTGGGTGGCGACAAGGTGGCCTCGTACCTGGGCATGACGCATGAGACCAATCCGTTTCTTGGATTTCGCGGCATCCGGCTGGCGCTGGCGAGCCCCGAGATGTTCCGCACGCAACTGCGCGCGATCTACCGTGCCTCGGCGCATGGGCGCGTGCGCCTCATGTTCCCGATGGTGTCGGGCGTGGAGGAATTGCTGCGCGCGCTCGAGCTGCGCGATGAGGTGGTGGCGGACCTCAAGCGGCACGGCATCCCTCACGACCCCGACGTCGAGACCGGCATCATGATCGAGACGCCGAGCGCGGTGTGGATGGCCGACGCGCTCGCCAAGCACGCGCAGTTCTTCTCGATCGGCACCAACGACCTGATCCAGTACACGCTGGCGATGGACCGTGACAACGAGCGGCTCGCCCACCTCTACGAGCCCCTCGACCCAGCCGTGCTGCGCAGCATTCAACACACGGTGCGCTGTGCCCACGAGGCCGGGCGCTGGGTGGGCGTGTGCGGCGAGATGGCCGGCGACCCGCGCGTGGCCGTGCTGCTGGTGGGCCTCGGCG
>CAZADU010000288.1:0-5577 GCA_964483945.1 uncultured bacterium | reverse complement strand
CGCTCGCCCTGCCAGGCGAGCACGAGACCGGTGCATGACTCGGAAGACACGCACCGCTATAGAAAGAAGCGAGCCAATCGCACGGAATGCCGCAAGTGCTTGCGCTCGAGCGGACTCCTCGCACGCTGCGTCTCGAGGAGGTGGCGGGACAGGTTCGCTCGTGGGACTTCGCGTCCCACAACCGAACACTCGCCAGCGAGCGAACGGCGCGTGAGGTCGCGCGACGCATGAGCCTTGCGGCTCATGCCGCTCCCCGGGTCAGCCACCCTTGCGCGCGAACCGCCGCCCGTGCGTCCCGAGCGGCCAATCGTGTCCGGCGCGTGGCCGCTTCAGTCGAGTGGGGCGGGCGGCGGCGGCGGTGTTTCGGGCGACGCTGCGGGCGCAGGCGCGCTTGGCGGTGTGCGTCGCCGCTCGGTCTCGCGTCCCTTCGCCTGCCGCTCGAGCCGCCGCGCGCGATCCATGTCGCCGAGGTTGCGAAGCTGGTGGATACGCGCGCTGTCGAGCGCGGCGCGGCGCACGGACAGCAGCTCGCGCTGGACCGCCAGCACCTGGTTCACCTCATCCTCGGACGCCAGCCGGATCAGCCCGGCGAACGACTCCAGTTCGATCTCGGGCGCGACCAGGGCCCTCGCTGCGCGCGGCGTCCGTGCGGCGCGCGGCGACGGCGACGATGGAGCCGTGGGCGGATCGGCCACCGCCACGCCGTCTCGCATGACAAAGCGGTAGTGCTGTCCACGCGCTCGCGGCGCGGGAGGAGGGGTCGGCATGGGGATGCTGGATTCCACCTGGCCCTGGAACGACGACATGGACACCCGCACGTGCTGTGCACCCGGCATCGGTACGATGATCTTGCCGTTGTGCGACGAGAACAGGTAGCGCCCGCGCGGCTGGTAGCTCGAGGCATAGTAGACACGGCCGTTCACCGTGCTGGCGTCCACGTTGGGCGAGTCCAGCTTCACCAGCTGGATATCGCCATTGATCGTCTGCGCCTCGACCGGTCCGGTCACACGCACGATGCGCACGATGCTGTTGACGGAGCCGGCTGTGACCGTGCCGCGCACGTCGGTGATGTGCACCTCGCCCTCGACCGAGTTCGCCTCGAGCGGGCCCTGGCAGCCGTTCACGGTGACGTCGCCCCGCATGCTCTGCGCGCGCACGGACGACTTCATGCCGCTCACCATGATCTCGCTCTCGATGCCCGACAGCTCGAGCGGCAGCCACGCCGGCACGGTGAGCGTCCACTCCACGTTGGGCGGCGACGAATGGCGGGAGCGGACGCCCAGCCGCACCGTCTGGCCACGCACTTCGGTCACGAGTTGGTCGCCCCTGTCGTGCTCGGCCTGCACGCGAACCTCGTTGCGGTCCCACGGGATCACGCGGATGTCCCCCGCGAGGTTCGTCAGCGACAGCGTCATGCCGGGGCCCACGCGCAGCAGCGTGTCGGTGTGCGCGAGACGGCGCGAGCGCCCCCCTCGGTCCACGGGCTCGGCCCACTCGATCTCGTCGAACGGCACTTCAGGCCCGTCGATGAACACGAAGCCGTCCTCCGTGATGCGCACGCCGCGCGCCTCGACGGCTCGCTGGATGGCTCGGCGCAGGTGCGCGTCGCGAATCGCCTGGTCGAGCTGCGCCGAGATGCGCGCCGCCGACTCCAGCGCGGCGTCCTCGGCCGAGCCGGCGCGCGCAGGCGCGGCGAGCGCCACAAGCAGCAAGGCGAGCGCGGTGAAGGCACGCGGCATGGTCACACCCCCGCCAGTTCCGCTGCGCGGCGGACGAGGTCGAGTTTGCGCTGCACCGACCCCGCGAAATAATCCTGCAGTTCGATGTTGGCCGGGTCCTGTGTGAGCGCGGTGCGCGCATCGGACAGCGCCTTGTGGATGATGAGCAGGTTGTCCTCGAGCACCTTGACGGTCTCGGGGGCCAGCCGCCCACGGCCGCGCTCGAGGGCGGCCCGCAGGTCTTGGATCTCACCTTCGATTCGGTCGGCGTCGAACCCCGCGGCCGAGATTCTCGTGCCGCCGTCGCTCAGCAGGACCGGCCCACCCTCGCGCACGGCGAGGCCCTCGCGCACGGCGCGACCGTTGAGCCCGCCCTGCGCGATCCACACCGCACCGGCCGCCACCACCGCGAACGCCGCGGCAGCCGCCAGCCATTGCGGCATCGACCACGCGCGTGCGCGGCGCGGCAACTCGATGAGTACGGGATGCGTGTGCCTGGAGACGGAACCCGCCGGGCCGATTCGTGACGCGATCCCCGCCCAGAGATCGTCCGGCGCCGGCGGGTCCACAAGCGTCGCCGCACGCGACTTCACGGCGGCGAGCCCGGAGAGGACATGGCGGCATTCCGCGCACGACTCGAGGTGGCGCTCGAGTGGCTCGTACTCGGCCCGCGGCAGGTCGTGGTCCAGGTAATCCGACAGCAGGGTGGTGAAGCGGTCGCTCATGATGCGGAGTACTCCTTCACAGGTGCGGCTCGGGATGCGTGAGGCTCAGGCCTCGAGATGTCCGCGCAGCAGCATGCGCGCGCGGTGCAACTGCGCCTTGGTCGTACCGGTGGTCACGCCGAGGAGCGAGGCGATCTCCTCGTGGCGATACCCTTCGACGTCGTGCAACAGGAAGATCATGCGCGCGCCCTGGGGCAACCGTGCGATTGCGACCTCGAAGTCCAGCGCGTGTTCGCGCCCGCCGGGGCGTGTAGGCAGTCGCTCGAGCACGTCGTCGTCCGCGAGGAAGCGCGCGCGCTGCGTCGCCATGGACGAGCGGCGGCTCAGGATGAGGTTGACCGCCAGCCGGTGGAGCCAGGTGGAGAACCGTGCCTCGCCGCGGAATGTGTGCAGCTTCTGCCACGCCCGCACGAACACGTCCTGCGTGAGCTCGGTCACGTGGTCGGGTCCGACCATGCGGCGAGCGAGCGCGTGGACGCGGCCCACGTTCTCTTCGTAGAGACGCCTGAAGGCCTGCGCGTCACCGCGCACGGCCAACGCGACGTCACTCGTCTCGAGGGGCTGGGACAGGGCGGGTCGTTCCAGGGCCAAGATCGGATGCCAGGTCAGGGTGGCGGACATTGCGACAGATTGGACTCCTGCCGCGGGCCGTAAGGTTGGAACACGCTCCACCCTTATGGCGAGCCCTCTGGGCCCGTGCGCGGCCCGGGGGGCGACCAGCGCGGGCCATCGGCCCGGATGCAACCTATGAGGACTCGGAGCCGTCTACAGTTCCATGACAGCCCGCCCGTGCGGGCGCTCCCCTTGGCCGCACCCGTTCACAGGCCCTGTGCCTCGGCACTGTCGGGCACGACCGCCGCAGGCCCCGCCTCTCCGAGTTCAGCCGTCCAGTGCCGCCGCTCCCGGTGGGGCGGTTTCCACCCTCAAGAGAAATCAGGTGACCCATGAATCTGCGCTTCGCCACCCTGACCGCCGCCCTGGCGCTGATCCAGGTGCTCGCCGAACCGGCCGCCGCGCGCACCTACACCCTCACCGGCGACGACGTCTCCATCTGGAGTCCGGCCGGAGAAGTACGCATCGAAGCCGCCAGCGGCGCCCAGGTCGAAGTGGACGTGACTCTCGCCGGCCCCGACGTGGCCGAGATGCGCGTGAGTGACGAGCCCGTGGACGGACGGCCCGCGCTGCGTGTGCTCTACCCCAACGGCAACATCATCTATCCGGCCATCGGGCGTTGGTCCAACTCGAACACGAGCATCCGCAAGGACGGCACGTGGGGTGGCTCGAGCGACGGCTTCGGTCTGTCCTGGCGCCGCCTGTCGGTGAAGGGCAGCGGCACCGGCACCGAGGCGTGGGCCGAGTTGGTGGTGCGCGTGCCCAAGGGCCGCAAGGTGTCGGTGTACACGCTCGCCGGCGGCAGTGAGATCAAGTCAGTGGACGGCCGCCTGCGCTACGACGGCGGCTCCGGCGCGGTGCGCGCCGAGAAATGCCGCGGCCAGCTCACCATCGACGTGGGTTCGGGCGGCGTGCAGGTGGACGAGTTCGACGGCGACCTGCTCGTGGACACCGGTTCGGGCAGCATCATCGTCAACGGCATCCGCGGCATCGCCGCGCGACTGGACACCGGTTCCGGCGGCGTGACGGGCTCGCGCATCACCGTGGACGACCTGCTGGTGGACACCGGCTCGGGCTCGGTGGAACTCAGCGGCCTCGATACCAAGCGCGGCAAGGTGGATACGGGCTCGGGTGGTGTGGAGATCGCACTGCTCACGCGCACGCCCGAACTCGACATCGACACCGGCTCGGGCAGCGTGCGCGTGACCGTGCCGCAGGACTTCAGTGCGCGGCTCCACGTCGAGACCGGCTCGGGCGGCATCCGCTCCGAGTTGCCGCTGACCGTGGACGAGAAGGACCACGGCATCCTGCGCGGCACCATCGGCAGCGGCACCGGCCGCCTGCATGTGGACACCGGCTCGGGTGGCGTGGCCGTGCTGGCCGGCCCTCCGTCGGCGAAGCCGAAGTCGGTGAAGTAGCGCGCACTACTCGCACCAACGCCCGCGTGACCGTTGAGGTCATGCGGGCGTTGGTGTTCGCGGCCTGATGCGGCGTCGCTCAGGGCTCGGGCGCTGGCCTCACCGCGCGCGCCACGCTGCGGCCAAGGAGGCCGCCGACCAGCGCGGGAATCGGCGGCAGGTACCAGGCGCCAGGATTGACGTGAGCCATGGCGTCCATTCGCAGCAGCGACGCCACCAGCGGCTCGGCGGGGATCCACGCCGCGAGCGCGAGCGACCAGAACCACCAGCCGCGCGGCCGCGCGAAGCCCAGAATGGCCGCACCCAGGACCAACTTCAGGACTGCCGGCTGCACTTCGTCGTTACGCAGGTCCGAGACGGCGAGCCAGACGCCCCAGCACGCCCAGAACAGCCAGGGCCACGCGATCTGCCATGCCGACGGCATCTCGGAGGGCAACGGCACCAGGCGCGCAGTACCGGTGGAGCGGGGATGGGTTCGCGCGACGCTCACGGGAGGACCTCCGGTCGGCCTTCATGTGACTCCGATCGCGGCGCACGGCCACAATGGCCGTGCGGCTGCCTCGAAGTCATCGGCAGCATGCGCCTTGGGGTTGAGGATGGCGAATGGGCCGTTCGTTCGCGAGCCCGCGAGCAGCGGGCCTACTGCGTGCGGTCGCCGAGCACTCCCATGAACTCCCGCCACGGCCCGACCGCCTCGCCGTAGCGCTTGGCCATCACGCGCGCGATCTGTGCCAGGTGCGTGAGGTCGTGCGCCACCCAACCCGCGAGCAGCTGGCGCAGGGTGACGCGGCCGAGTGCGGGGTGCATGCCCGTGCGGTTCAGGTCCACCGGGCGCAGGCCGAGCTCGAGCAACTTGTCGAGGTTCTCGCGCCGCGCGGCCGAGAAACGCACCAGCAGCCGCTCGAGCGGCCAGTCCGGGAACCGCGTTCGGAATCCCTCGCGCTCGTAGGGGTCGAACGGCTGCGCCTCGCCCGATTGCAGCACGCGTTCCAGCCGCGGCATCCAGTCCGTCTCCTCGTTGTGCGCGACGTGGGCGACCACCTCAAGCGTGCTCCACGTGCCCTCGCCCTCGCGCGCCGAGAGCCACGGCTCGGACAGCCCCAC
>CAZADU010000287.1:0-3719 GCA_964483945.1 uncultured bacterium | reverse complement strand
CGTCGGCACCGCGGATCGCCTCGCGCAGCGCGATCACCGACTCGGGCATTCCCTGCGCCTCGACGTCCCCGTCATAGAGCGGTATGCCATGCAGGTCGCGCAGGGTGAACTCGACCCCTTCCGGCAGCAGCGCGGGCACGGTGCGCAGCAGCGCGGTGTTGGTGGAGGCGCGTCGCAGGCTGCCGGTGATGCCGAGCAACTGAAGGGACGTGCTCAAGGATTCCTCCTGGGGATCGAAGCGGTGATCAGGTGCGGGGCCGCCCCGCCGGTCTGCGTGGGCCTGTTGGGATGCGGCGACTCACCGGATGGTGCGTTCACGAGGTTCGCGGCGGCGTCCCGCCGTCAGCTAGGATGCCGCGACTTCGCCGGCGAGTGGCCGGCGCGAGCATCGCGGAGGGTTCAATCGTGACCAAAGGACGACTTGAGGCGTTCAGCGACGGTGTGATCGCCATCATCATCACCATCATGGTGCTGGAGTTGCACCCGCCGCACGAAGCACACGGCTGGGCGCTGCTACCGCTGGCGGGGAAGTTCCTGAGCTACGCCTTGAGCTTTGTGTACCTCGGCATCTACTGGAACAACCACCACCACCTGTTCCAAGCGGTGCGCCACGTGGATGGGCGGATACTGTGGGCGAACCTGCACCTGCTGTTCTGGCTGTCGCTGGTCCCGTTCGTCACTGCTTGGGCGGGCGAGACGGGGTTTGCGCCGGCGCCCGTCGCACTCTACGGGTTCGTGCTGCTGTTCGCCGGCGGTGCCTACTACGTGCTCTCGCGCCTGCTCATCTCGCGTCATGGCGCAGACTCGGCGCTGGCACGCGCGGTGGGCCGCGACCGCAAGGGGCTCCTCTCGATGGCGCTTTACATCGTGGCGATCGCACTGGCGTTCCCCGCGCCCTGGGCCGCCAGCGCGCTCTACATCGTGGTGGCGATCATATGGCTCGTGCCCGACAGCCGCATCGAGAAGGCGCTCGCCCAGTAGGCCGCAAGGCCATCGGGGGCCACCCGCATGTCGCGTAAGCCCAAGCCGCGGAGCGATCGAGTCTCGCCCAAGGGGTTCCGCGCGAGCGCGCCACACGATCCGGAATCGGTGAGTGCGGCCGTTCAAGGCCCGCAGGTCCCGCCGCTGCTGCGCGATCGCTGGGCGTGGGCCGCGCTCGCCGTGCTGGTCCTCGTGCTCGCCCGCGCCTGGGGCGTGCCGTTCGGCGAGCCGGTCGCGGACGACTTCGACCACTTGCATTACGTGCTGTTCTCGTCGGACCGCTCGTGGTGGGGCGGCGGCGGATCGGCGTCGTTCTGGCGTCCACTGGCCTACCAGGGCTACTACGGTGCGCTCACCGGCGTGATCCTGTCGCACCCCGCATGGGTCAGCGTGCTGCACACCGCGCTCGCCGGCGTGACGATCCTCGCCATGTACGACACGCTCCGCCGTCGCGTCGCCTCCCCGGTGGCCTTACTCGCGAGCGTGTTCCCATGGCTGCTCGCCTGGCGCGCGGCCGCTTCGGGCCGGCTCGTGCTGTCGCTGGCCTCACTGGCCGCCGCGCTGTTATGCAAGGAGACGGCGATCGTCACCGCGGCCGTGCTGCCGTGGCTGGTACCTACCGGGCGCGGTCGTCGCGCGTGGTTCGTGGGGACCGCCGCGGTGGCATTGGCCTGGGCAGCGGCCTACATGGCGGTGCGCTCACGGCTCGCGCTGGAACTGCCGCATGGCCTCGAGGCCGGGCTCGGCCCCGGCATGTTCCTCGAGCCCTCGCGTCTCATGTGGGCCGCCTCGGGTACGTGGCGCGCGCTGGTGAGTCTGCCGCTGGCGGGATCGCCGGCGGATGGCTTCGTAGTGGCCGCCCTGCTGGCCGTGCTCGGCGGCGCATTCGCCCTGTTCGCGACGAGTGGTGCCGCGCGTGCACGACTGGCGACCCTGAGCGGCGTGGTGCTGCCCACGCTGGCGTGGGGCGCGCTGAGCACGCTGGCACTCGTCGCCGTGCACCCGGTGTGGTCCCCCGAGCGCGTCGTCTTCGCCGCCCTCGGTCTGGGTACGGCGCTGGTGGTCACGCTCTCGGCCGCGCGGCGGGCGTTCGCTGTCGCGTTGGTCGCATTGCAGATCGTGATGTTCGCCCTGGCACCCGCGCCGCCGGCCCGCGTCACGCTGGCCGCACCCGAGTCGGGTGCGTTCGTGGACTTCCAGCGGCTGGCGCGGTTGCAACGGCTCATGCTCGAGGCCCGCACCACGCTGCGCCGCGAGTACCCGGAACTGCCGGCCGGTGCGCACGTCGCCATGCTGCACCCGCCGCTGATGGCGGACTACGCCGCGGGCGATCGCGCGCTTCAGGTCTGGTATCGCGACAGCACGCTCCGCTGGATCCGCTGGGAGGAGATGGCGCAGGACGAGGCACGATCGCTCAACGCGGCGATGGAGTTCCAGGAGCACGCCACGCCGCCGTTTCGCCGGGTGGAGCCGCGAGCGCTGCGCAAGCTGTACGCCGCACGGGACCTGGTGCGCGCGGAGCGATTCGCAGAGGCTGCCGACACGCTGCGCCTGGCCGGCGAGTTGCTGAGCGACCCCGAAGCGCACCACGTGCGCGGGCGCATCTGGGGCCTGCGCGCGTGGTGCCTGGCGAGCACGGGGCACGTGCCCGCGGCCGAGTCGCTGGCGCGCGCGAGCTTGGCCATCGCGCCCGAGAACGCGGACGGGCACCTGACCATCGCCGCGATGCACAATGGGCGTGCCGAATGGCGCCAGTCGCTCGCGCACTTGGACACACTCGAGGCGTGGTACCCCGGCTATCCTGTCGCGGTGGCGATGCGGCGTGCGATCCTCGAGCGCATGAACGCCGCACCCGCGTCATCTGCGCCGCCGCGTTGAGCGGAGCACGTCTTGCCCTGGCCATGGCATCCCTCTAGAGAGGAGCGATCGCTCGAGTGACGGACACCCCGCTGCCGCCGACGTGGTCGCTCGACCGCGCCGCGCGCATGCTGTCGCTCGATCCTCGCGACCCGGCGTTCGTGCAGGACCCTTACCCGGCCTACGCCGCGTTGCACGCCGCGGCTCCCGTGTTCCACTGGCGGCAGTACGGGCACTGGTGCTTCGCGCGGCACAGCGACGTCAGCGCGCTGCTGCGCGATCCGCGGCTCGGCCGGCAGGTGTTGCACGTGATGAGCCGCGAGGAGTTGGGCTGGCCTGCACCCGCACCGCATCTCGCACCGTTCTTTGATTACGAACGGCACTCGCTGCTGGAGCTGGAGCCGCCGGCGCACACGCGGCTGCGAAGCCTCGTGAACCGGCCGTTCCTGCAGCGCGTCACCGAGCGGCTGCGGCCGCGGCTTGTCTCGCTCGCCCACGAACAGGTGGACCGCTTTGCCGCGCGCGGCGCGGTGGAACTGATCGAGGCGTTCGCGACGTCGCTGCCGGTGGCAGCCATCGCCGACGTGCTGGGCGTGCCACGGTCGCTGTGCACGCCGCTGCTCCAGTGGTCGGACGACATCGTGGCCATGTACCAGGCGCGGCGCGACGAGGCGGTGGAGCATCGCGCAGCGCGCGCGTGCGAGGAGTTCGGCGCATGCGTGCGCGAGTTGCTCGAGGAGCGGCGCGCTTCGCCCGGCGACGACCTGCTCTCGGCGCTGGCCGCCAGCGAATCGGGCGGCGACCGGCTGAGCGACGACGAACTGGTGACCACCGCGATGCTGTTCCTGATCGCGGGGCACGAGGCCACCGTGCACGCCATC
>CAZADU010000286.1:0-2228 GCA_964483945.1 uncultured bacterium | reverse complement strand
GCAGCGTGATGCCCGTGTCGCCGAGCGCCATCGAGCATGTTCGCTTCACGCCCGACACGCCGAGGCGCTTGGTCATCTCCAGCACCTTTTCGCGCCCCACCTTGAACGACAGGTCGGCGGCGTCCTTGGGCTCGAGCGTGCCGGTGGCCATCACCGGCAGCGCCATGGGCTCGCGCGTCACGGGTGCGACGCGCACCGTGAGCGGCGCGTCGGTGGGGGCGACCTTCGAGGCGGCGTCGGTGCAGCTGGTGGCCGCAAGGGCGAGCACGGAAATCGCGAGAATCGCGAGGTTGCGCGTGAGGACGTTCATGGCGTCGGTTCCTTTCGCGAGGGTCGGCTTCGCCGGGGCGGAGGTGGCGGGCGGGGCGGACCTGCGGGTGTCCGTGTGGCGGGTGGTGATCATGGTTACTTCTCCTTACAGCGTTAGGTTGCAGGGCACGAGAGAGCGCACGGGGCTAGCTCGAGCGCAGGAACCCGTTCATCAGCGCGTGCGTGGCCACGTGCGCGGTCTCGCGCAGGTCCCGCCACGGCACGAACTCGTCGGAGTGCTTCACGATCTGCAGCGAGACCAGCCCGTGGATGGTGCTCCAGAAGATCTGCGCGAGCTGGTCCGCGTCCTTGAACTCGGGGCGGAACCGGCCCGCCGCGATCGCGTCCACGCACGCCGTGCGCAGCGTGACGTAGGCGTTCTTCTCGGGGTTCTCGCGCGACTCGGCGAGGTACTGCTCGTCGTGCTCGAGGTCGGCGAGCACGGTCATGAACATGAACCGGTACTGGGCGGGGAACTCGATCGCGAACTGCAGGTAGGCCTCGCCGATCGCAAACAGTCGCTCCACCGGGTCGGTCGGCACGGCCTTGCCCTGGAAGTGCCGTGCGAGCGACGCGAAGTCGCTCTCGCAGAGCTCCGTGAGCAACGCCTGCTTGCTGGGGAAGTGGTGGTAGAGCGCGGTGGGCGTGTACTCGATCCGCTCCGCGATGGCGCGCATCGTCACCGCCTCGACTCCGTCCTTCGCGAACAGCTCGCGCGCGGCGGCCAGGATGAGGTCGCGCGTCTCGACGCGCTCGCGTGTCCGGCGTTCCTTCGTTCCCATCGCACCCTCCGTCTGTGGATTGACAGGCGTTACTATACATAACGGCGTTAGGTTCCGCAAGGGGGATCTTCGGCCGGTGGGCGCAGGGACTGAACCTCTTTCACGGCATCGGTTTCGCCGATCGGGCGGCCGTGCCCTGCCGGGTTCAGGAAACGTCAAGCCAACGCCGCGTCCCACGTTCCGCCTCGACCGGACGCTCGCGTCCGACACCCGGGGAACGTGACGGGCGGGCGGTTGCTCATGATCCCGCGTCGGCCGCGACGCGAGGTACGATGCCCACTCCACCGGGGGAATCTCCATGGCCGCGACGGCGCCGCACCGACTGTCCAAGTCCCGCTACTGCAGCGGGCTCCAGTGCCATCGCCAACTGTGGTGGCGGACGCACGAGCCCAGCGCCCCTGAACTCGTCCCCGACGTGGAGACCCAGGCCCGATTCGACGCGGGGACGCGCGTGGGCGAAGTGGCGCGAGGCTATGTGCCGGGCGGCGTGCTCATCGACCGGCCGCATGCCGACTTCGCGGGCAGGGTCGCCGACACGCAGCAGGCGATCGCCTCCGGAGCGCACACGCTTTACGAAGCTTCCTTCAGCGCCGGCGGCGTGTTCGTGGCGGTGGACATCCTCACGCGCGAGGGCGGGGGCTGGCGCGTCATCGAGGTCAAGTCGTCCACGAGGCTCAAGGACGAGCACCTGCGACAACCAGGCGGAGGCCGCCAAGTTGGGCGGCGAGGACTTCGGCCGCCGGCTCGAGTTCGAGCGCTACCGCCGCTGGCTGCTGGACATCGTGCGCGACGGTCACGTCATCCTGATCACCGCGCGCCCCGAGAAGTACCGCGAACGCACGCTCGCGCGGATCGACAGCCTGCTTGGCTGGAGGCCCGACGAAGCGTACTTCAACGAGCACGACCTGGATCCTGCCGTCTGCAAGCAGGAAGTGCTGCTCACGAAGATCTTCCCCAGGCATGGGAGGCCTTCCGACGGCAGGCGCTACTACGCCGTCGAGAGCAACCCGCGCACCGCGCTCATGTACGCGGGCTACGCCATCCCCGCGCTGCGCGTGTGGGACGACTGGCAGTACGTGGACTCGACGAGGGTGTCGAAGTAGCCGCAGGCCCCCCCGGCACACGCGAGTCCGCACG
>CAZADU010000285.1:0-1502 GCA_964483945.1 uncultured bacterium | reverse complement strand
CGTGCTGTACGAACCACCCAGCACGTCCAACTGGTTCTCGGTCGCCTTGCGAATCTGTTTGCCGTGATACAGCCCCTGCTCGTACTTGGTGGTGGCCTGGTAGATGGTGCCGACGCGACGGTCCATGTCATACGTCATGAGCTGGCCGGTGACCTCCTCGCCCCGCTCGATCAGCTGCGGTTTGCCCTCGGCGACGAGCGTGCCCTCCTCGCTGTCGAACACCACGCGCCGGGCGCGCAATTCCATGTCGCGGTAGTTCAGGTGCGCATCACCGTCCAGCACGATCTCGTTGCGCGGGATGATGAAGTCGATACGCCGGCCCTCGTACGTGATGCGTTCGATGCGCGCGGCGACGGTGTCACCCACCGCGACCGGCGGGCGATATTCGCCGGTCGCGCCCCCCTGCACGCGGGCGCGGTCGATTTTGCGGTCCTTGAAATACACGAAGATGGTGTCGCCCTTGGCCAGGTTCTGCTCGGCGGTCTTGCCCTCATTGGCCATGGCCGCGTAGGCGTTGCTCGCCAAGCCGGTGGCCACGAGACTGTCGATGCGCGTGCCGCTCACGAACATCTCGACGCGCTCACCCGCCAGCCGACTGGACTCGCCGCGGTTGACATCGCGGCCGCCGGTGTAGTCGATGCGCGCGTTGCCCCTGACCAGGATGCGCTCGAGCTTGCGGTTCACGGTGAACGTCTCGAGCGTGTCGCCGCGCAACTCCGACTCGTTGTCCCACGCGCGTGGTTCGCCCAGCATCAGGCCACGACCGGTGGAGTCGTCGAACACCGCGTAGTTCGCCGAGGCGCGCAGCGTGTCACGCTCGACGCGCACCGAGTCCACCGCCTCGGCGATGCGCGTGAGCGAGTTGACGCGCAGTAGTCGTGCGCGCAGCACCGTCTCCTTGCCATCGTCGTCGAGCGCGCGCATCAGCGGGTCGCCCGTGGCGACGGCCACCTTGGCGCGGCGGTCGAAGTCCACGGCCTTCGCCTCGAGCCGGATCCGGTTCTCGTCGTCGTCGCCCACCACATTGCCGCGCGCGCGAACCATCATGGAGTCGCGCTCGTAGGTCGCCTCGTCGGCGACCAGCCGCTGCTGCTTCTCCAGGCCGCGCACGCCACCCTGCAGCCGTGCAACACCCGCCTTGCGGTCGTACCAGCCGTACGGGGCCTTGAGCGTGGCCTCGCGGTCGGTCACCACGACGTTGCCGCGCAGGTCCAGCCGGTCCTCGTTCTCCGAGAACGACGCGGCGTCGCAGGTCACCCGGGCGGTCGAGTCGCGCACACGCACGTTGCCGTCCATGTACACCATGCCGGTGGCGCGCTCGTAGCGGCCGCG
Organism: uncultured bacterium; assembly: GCA_964483945.1. Taxonomy (GTDB): domain Bacteria; phylum Eisenbacteria; class RBG-16-71-46; order RBG-16-71-46; family RBG-16-71-46; genus JAIOPA01. The sequence continues at coordinate 170 of CAZADU010000285.1, read as the reverse complement.
ATCGGACTGCAGCCGCGTGCCCGAGCGCGTGATGGTGACCTGCTCGAGGTGGAGCACGTCACCCTGCGGCCACCCAACGAGACTACACAGACCTACAGCAACAGCGTGCTCTTTGGGCCCCACCACGGTGACTGGCTCGGCTTCGATACGATCGAGTACGACGAACGTGC
>CAZADU010000284.1:0-2468 GCA_964483945.1 uncultured bacterium | reverse complement strand
GCAGCCTGAGTGCGCTGCGGTCACGGCACAACGCGCACCCCATTGCCAACCTGCAGCCGACGGCGACAGCGGCTCGGCTCGCCCGCCCATCCCGCCACCCCGACCTCAGTGCAGCCGCTTCCTCCGGTTGCGCACGAAGTCGCGGAACACGTAGGCGCCGACGTTCTGCGGGTCGGTCTCATAGATGCGGCCGTGGTTGAGCTCGGTGAGCTTGCGCACGAACTCGAGCAGCGGCGTGTCCACGGCCAGCATGAACGTGGTGATGGTGATGCTCTTGCGGCGCAGGTGCGCAGCTTCGGCCAGCGTGAGGTTCACGATTTTCGGATCGAGTCCGAACGGGTTCTTGTACAGCCTCCCGTGCTCGCGGATCGCTGACGGCTTGCCGTCGGTGATCATGAACACCTGCTTGTTCACACCCTTGCGGCTCGCGAGAATGCGCGCCGCCAGCTGCAGGCCCGCGCGAGTGTTCGTGTGGTACGGGCCGGCTTGGATCTTCATCAGCTCTCGCAGCGGCACCTGCACGGCGTCGTCGCCGAACAGGACCACGTCGAGCGTGTCCTTCGGATAGCGCGTCTGGATGAGCTGCGAGAGCGCCAGCGCGATCTTCTTGGCGGGCGTGATGCGGTCCTCGCCATACAGGATCATCGAGTGGCTGACGTCCACCATGAGCACGGTGGCGCACGCCGACAGGTGCTCCTCTTCGTACACCTCGAGGTCGTCCTCGGCGATGGTCAGGTCGTCCACGCCGCTGCGCTTGACCGCGTTGTTCACCGACGCGAGCGGATCGAGGTTGGCGAGGTCGTCGCCGAACTGCCAGCGGCGCGTCTCCGACAGCCGTTCGCCGCCCGAGCCCGCCACCGGCGTGCGGTGGTCGCCCGCAGCACCGGCGCGCAACGACGAGAAGATCTCGTTCAACGAGTCCTGCCGGATCCGCCGCTCGCCGCGCGGCGTCATCTCGAACCCCTCAGGCGTGCGCCGCGCCTCGCCCGTGTCCTCGAGCATCTTTTTGAAATCCTCGAGCGTGAACTTCTCGCTGAAGAACCCGTACTCGCGCCCGAAGTGCTCCATCCAGCGCAGCGCCTCGTCGACGTCACCCCCGGTCTGCAACAGCAGGTTCCGGTAGATGTCCATGAGCTGCTTGAGGAACGCTTCGTCGCCGGGCCTGGGCCCCTGCCACTTCCTGTAGTCGAAACGCATCGCGCTCGCCGCCTTGTGGCCCATGCACCGGGCCACGCTGGAGGTCAGTCCTCGCCGAGGCCCGACAGCATCTGCTTGAGCATGTCCTTGTAGCCCGTCACGCCCGTGTCGGTGCGTTCGCGCGACAACATGCTGCTCTGGTGCAGGCCTTCGAGCACCAGCTCCATGGCCACCGCGTGCTCGTCGGCGTCCGCCGGTTCGAGGTAACGCGCCGCCAGGTCGGCGAGACCCTTCACCTTGGTAAGTGATGCCGCGAACTCCGACTGCGGCAGGTCGTCTCCCAGCTCCAGATGATGGCCCGACGAGAACCACTCGAGCACCGGGCGGTACTCGGCCGTGGTTTGAGCCTCACTGTCGTCCGGCGGCACCTCGACCCCACGCCGGCGTGCCCGACGCGGCTTGAACGCGTCAGGGAAGCGCTGCGAGAACACCGCCTTCACGCCGCGGCCCAGTAGCGCGCGCGCCACGTTGATCGCGCCCTCCTGCTCGCCCTCGAGCACCAGTTCCACCTTGCCGCTCACCGCGCTCACCGCCGCCTGCAAGTCGCACACCCGCGTCACGACGGTCTTCTCGCCGGTGATGAACCCGCGCCGCTCGGCGTTGCTGACGAGGTTCTCGAGCAGCGCGATGGTGAGACGCGCCGACACGCCCGAGTTCTGGTCCACGTACTCGCTGTTGCGGGCCTGGATCGCGACTTCCTCGACCAGTTCCCGCATGAACGCGGGAATGCGCACGTGGACACCCTGCTTGCGCTCCACCCACGACTCCTGCTGGGTGATGGCGATGCCCTGCTCGCGCGTGAGCGGGTAGTGCGTGAGGATCTGCGAGCTGATGCGGTCGCGCAGCGGCGTGATGATGTTGCCGCGGTTGGTGTAGTCCTCGGGATTGGCCGAGAACACCATGGCCACGTCGAGCGGGATGCGCACCGGGAAGCCGCGGATCTGGAAGTCTTTCTCCTCGAGGATGTTCAGCAGGCCCACTTGGATGCGCGGCTGCAGGTCAGGCAGGTCGTTGATGGCGAAGATGCCGCGATTGGAGCGCGCGATGATGCCGTAGTGGATGACGCGCTCGTCGGAGTAGTCGAGCCGCAGAGTGGCCGCCTTGATGGGATCGATGTCACCGATGAGGTCGGCGATGGTGACATCCGGCGTGGCGAGCTTCTCCTGGTAGCGCTCGTCGCGGTGCATCCAGCGGATCGGCGTGGCTTCCCCATGCACGTCGAGGTTGTGGCGCGCGGCGTGCGTGAGTGGCCGCAGCGGATCGCTGTTCAA
>CAZADU010000283.1:0-2055 GCA_964483945.1 uncultured bacterium | reverse complement strand
TGCATCGGCCCGCCCATGCCGGCCCAGTCGTACAACCACATCGCGCGGCTGATCGCGGCCGCCGAGGTGACGGGGGCCGACGCGATCCACCCGGGCTACGGATTCCTCAGCGAGAACGCGCACTTCGTCGAGGTGAGCGAGTCGTGCGGGTTCACGTTCATCGGCCCGAGCCCCGAGATGATCCGTCGCATGGGTGACAAGGCCGAGGCCAAGCGCACGATGAGGGCGGCCGGTCTGCCCATGGTGCCCGGCAGCGACGGCATCCTGTCCGACATCGAGGAGGCGGTGGGCATCGCGCGCGAAATCGGGTTCCCGGTCATCGTGAAGGCGTCGGCCGGGGGAGGCGGGCGCGGCATGCGCGTCGCCGCGGACGAGAAGCAGCTGCGCATGGGCTTCGGCATCGCGCAGGCCGAGGCGGGCGCGGCATTCAGCAACAGCGACGTCTATCTCGAGAAGTACATCGTCAAGCCGCGCCACATCGAGGTGCAGTTGTTCGGCGACGGCCACGGCAGCGTGGTGCATCTGGGCGAGCGTGAGTGCTCGGTGCAGCGCAACCATCAGAAGCTCATCGAGGAAGCCCCCAGCTCGGTGCTCACCCCGGCCCAGCGCACGCAGATGGGCGAGCTGGCGGCGCGCGGCGCGGCCTCGATCGGTTATCGCAATGCCGGCACCATGGAGTTCCTCTACGACGAGGATGGTTCGTTCTACTTCATGGAGATGAACACGCGCATCCAGGTGGAACACCCGGTCACCGAGGAGGTCACGGGCATCGACCTCGTGAAGGAGCAGATCCTCGTGGCGGCGGGCGAGCCGATGACGTTCCGCCAGGAGGACGTGCAGTGGCGCGGCCACGCGATCGAGTGCCGCATCAACGCCGAGGACTTCGAGCACGGCTTCCGGCCGAGCCCGGGCAAGGTGACGTACTGGTACAAGCCCGGCGGCCCCGGCCTGCGTGTGGACAGCCACGTCTACGCGGGCTACACGAGCCCGCCGTACTACGATTCCATGATCGGCAAGCTGATCGCCTACGGGAAGGACCGCGCCGAGGCGATCCGTCGCATGGAGATCGCGCTGGAGGAGACGATCGTGGAGGGCGTGAAAACCACGATCCCGTTTCACCGGCTGGCGCTGGCCTCCGAGAAGTTCCGCAAGGGCGACCTGAGCACGCGCTTCGTCGAGGAGCTGCTCAAGGACCGCGCCGCGAACCCGGCGCCGTGAAGCGCGCCCGCGTGCGTGTGGCGCTGGTGCCACCCGCGCCGGACTCGCTCCCGCCCGAAGCATGCGCCGTGGCCGTGGACGTTTTGCGCGCCACGACCACGCTCGCGGTCGCACTCGGGAATGGTGCCGCACGTGTGCTGCCGTTCGCTTCGACGCGCGAGGCCCTCGAGTACCGCGACGCGAACCCGGGCGCGCTCGCCTGCGGTGAACGCGACGGCCGCATCGTCGAAGGTTTCGACCTGGGCAACTCGCCGGTCGAGTACACGCGCGAGCGCGTGGGGGGCCGCACGCTCGCATTCGCCAGCACCAACGGCAGTCGCGCGATGCTGGCGGCCAGCCGTTGCCCCCGCCGCTTCCTCGTGAGCTTCGCGAACCTGACCGCGAGCCTGGAGGCACTGGCTGCCGAGCGGGACGTGTGGATCATCTGCGCCGGCAAGGAGGGCCGCCCGGCGGTCGAGGACACAGCATGCGCCGGCACGCTGGCGCAGCGCCTGCACGAGCGTGGAGCAACGCTCGCGAACCTCGAGGCCCATCACGCGGCGAAACTCGCGTGTCACTCGGCGGATGAAGTCCGCGCGCTCGTGGAGCGCGCCGAACACGCGCGCTGGCTCATCACGCTCGGCGAGGCGTTCGCCGCTGACGTCCGGTACTGCGCCACACTGGACTCGCTGGACTCCGCGACCACTTGGTAACGGGCTCGGGTGTTTCATCCCAGCGCCATCGGGGAGTCGAGCGGGGGAGGTAGGGGCAGTGCGAAAGTGGACAGTCGCGAGCAGGCCGGAGGACAGGGATGTCCGGAGGCCGTCCGCGAGCGTCAGGGAGGGCCGGCCAGGAAGG
>CAZADU010000282.1:0-1719 GCA_964483945.1 uncultured bacterium | reverse complement strand
TGCTGCGCGCGGGCGAAGTTCACGAGGTCGTTGAAGTGGACCATGAGCGCCCCGGCCGTGAAGTTGTCGTGACCATACTGCTCGACGCGCCGCTGGATCAGCAGCGGGCTCGAGATCACCTGTGCCAGCCGGTCCTCGTGGAAGACCGGGACCGTCGGGTCGCGGGTCGTGTGCAGCGACATCATCGGGATCTTGAGCCTCGGCGATGGCTCGCCGTAGCGCTCCAGGAACTCCGCCGCCTCCTCCCCACGGGTGTAGCGGTGGACCCGCGCGTTGATGTCCGCGAGCAAAGCCGCCGGCAGCGCCGCGGACGTGTAGGTCCACGAGGCATTGTCGAAGAAACTCGTGGAGTGACAGCGCTTGTACAGGTCGCTGCCCGCCTGCATCGAGAAGCCGAGAGCGTTCACCAGCGAACCCACCAGCTCCTGCGAACTGGCACCCGCGAGCGGGTGACGAGCCAGCAACTGGATGATGCCGAGGCCCTGAGGATTCGCCGTGACGGCCTGCACGACAGGGCCGATGAGCTGGGTGTTGGGATCGGTGATCGGCGTCGAGTGCTCGAGATCGCCCGGCAGGACGCCCGGATAGATCGTGTCGAACAGCACGCGGATGTCGCCGATGTACTGGACCTCTTCGGTGCTCGTGCCCACGATGCCGCACACTAGGAAACTGCCGTCATAGTGCTCGGGTTCCCGTTGCGTCAAGAGCAGTCCGATGAGTCCACCCAGCGACCGACCGAACAGGTACGTGTGACGCGCCTTGCCGACACGCTCCTCGAAGATCTCGCGCAACGCGTCCGAGTCGCGCATGCCCTCACGCACGGCGAACCCGTTCTTCGAGAAGCTCGAGGCCGCCACGGCGTAACCCCGCGCCAGGAGCGAATCCCGGACCTCACCGTTGTTCGGGAGCGCGACCGGGTTGGACGGAAGTGTGTAGCCGTGCACGTAGATGACCAGCGAGCGGTTCCAGTCCGCGGGCTTGTCGAGGACCCACAGGGCGCCCGACGCGGAGCGTCCCTCGATGTGCACCGCACGCTTCTTCGAATGCCGGCCGTGGAACGGATCGGCGCTGCGCGCGGATTCCGGGGCGGCCACGACCGGTGCGAGCGTGTTCTTGCGGCCGCATCCCGAGCTGGTCACCAGTGTGAGCAAGAGGGCGACGGAAACGGCACGTGAGAGCAGGGCGAACCCATTCGCATACGGTGCAGACGGATGACGAAGCCGACGTGTGAACACGGAGCCCCCTATCGGTTGGCGCGACGTGCCCGACAGTCGGTCTGACCGGGGGCGCGCCACGACGCAGCCGTTCACCACTCGCGTGGACTCGAGGAGTGATCGATCTTCGCACCCCGTTCACCCGCCCCGTGATCACGCCCCTGAAACGAGGCAGATGAAGTGGTTTGCTCACGGCGGGTGTACTTCGCGCTGCTCGGGCGCTCGAACGATGCTCGGCGCCTTCGCTCTAGGACCGGAGGATCCCTCAGTACCATCGCACGGTTGGCGCGCAGACGATGGGTACGCTAGGGGTGCGCCCACGCACGAGCAATGACTTTCATCGAATGTCTCTTCTGGCTCGACATGTCATCGCGTGCATGTCTAGACACGTACCGTGATCGGGGCTCTCGCGGCGGGATGTCTGCAGAGTCGAGAAACTCCCGCAAGCCGGACCGGCACAAGAGGCTCGAGCGCGCGAGCCTGGCGAACGCGGCGAGGCCGGAGC
>CAZADU010000281.1:0-1977 GCA_964483945.1 uncultured bacterium | reverse complement strand
AGCGCGGCTGCAAGTGCGGTCCTCGCGACCTCGTGCGCTACGCCGCGCGCGTGAGCGGGCCCATCCTCGACAGGCTGGATCTCCAAATTGAGGTGACAGCGCTCACTTCCGAGGAGTTGCTGGCCGCGCGGCCCGGTGAATCATCCGCCGACGTGCGCCCGCGTGTCATGGCCGCGCGTGACATCCAGCGACGGCGCGGCTGGATGAACGCGCAACTGCCCGCGCCGCTCCTGCGAGACCATGCGCCCTTGGATCGCGACGGCCGCCGGCTCGTGGCCGACGCCGTGGACCGCGGCGGCATGAGCGCGCGCGCCGTGCACCGTGCGATCCGCGTGGCGCGCACCATCGCGGACCTCGCGGGCCAGGCGCAGGTGACGGCGATGCAGCTCGCCGAAGCACTCCAGTACCGTGCGTACGAAGCAAGGCACCGGGAGGCGGGGTGAGCGAAAGCCTTGACGCGTATGCATCCGACATACATACTGATGCATATGAGAACGACGCTGAACATCGACGACGCCCTGCTCGACAAGGCGACCCGCCTGACGGGCGTGACCGAGAAGACCGCACTCGTGCGCATGGGCCTCGAGGCACTCATCGCGCGAACCAGCGCGCGCCGTCTCGCCCAGCTCGGCGGGACGCAGCAGCACCTGACAGCGCCGCGCCGCAGGAGGAAGGGCGGGCAGCAGTGATCCTCGTGGACACCTCGGTGTGGGTCGAACATCTGAAGACCGGCCGTGGCCCACTCGGCGCGCTGCTCGAGGAGGGGCGTGTCCTCACGCACGAGTTCGTGATCGGCGAGCTCGCGTGCGGGCAGCTAGCGCGGCGAGCGGAACTTCTCACCTTGTTGCGCGACCTGCCCGCCGCCCCGCCCGCGGCGCACGAGGAGGTGCTCGCGTTGGTCGAGCAGCACCGGCTCGCCGGCAGCGGCATCGGTTGGGTGGACGCGCATCTGCTTGCGTCCACGCTCCTCGCGGGCTCGATGCTGCTGACGCTGGACCGGCCGCTGCGTGCCATCGCAAGCCGCCTCGGCCTGGCGTTCTGAACGTGGGCAACAGGCGCGCTCGCCCGGGGTCGTCACGGAGGCGACTGGGTTGCAGTGTACGGCACAGCGGCCATGATTCGGGCGCGCGAGCGGCCTCCCAGGATCGGGCTCTCCTGATCTGAGGCGCATTTCAATGTCACGAAAACGCCGACGCCCCGGAGGATCGTCTCCTCCGGGGCGCCGTGCGATCCGTTCACAAGGGTGTCGAGCGCCGCTCGCGTCGTTTGAGTCGCACCTCCGGCCCGGCGCGCGGTGCATACGAGGCTGCAACTCGTCGCACGACCTTTGGCTCACCGCAGCACCGGGCCCTTGCGGCTCACCCTGCTTCCCAGCGCTTCGACGTTGATCAGGTAGAGGCCGCTTGCGACCCGTTGGCCGCCGTCACTTCGTCCGTCCCAGTGGAACGTGCTGAGTCCGGACTTCCTCGACTCGTTCGATGCGATCACCCGAACGATTCGGCCTCCGGCATCGAAGACCTTGATCGATACGGCTCCGGCGCGACCGAGGGCGAAGCGTATCTCGACACCTTGCCAGCCGTGCAACCCACTCGCCGAGAAGACCGTCACGTCCGACAGACCCGACAAGCCCGCGACGGGGGCCGTGAGCGCGTCCGCCGTCACGGGCGCCACGCGGTTCGTGCCAGCGTTTCGGGCCGACTTGGCCTGGAACTGCAGGAGGTAGCCCGAGTCGATGACGGCTTGTTCCGCGCCGTCGATGATGCTGTCGTGGTTGGTATCGTGGTTCTTCACGAACTCCAGGTGCATGCGCTCAAGGAACGTCTTGTGGCGCGCGCGCATCGCGGCCAACTCCGCAGCGTCCAGCCTGTTGTCGCCATCGGTATCGTTCCGCGCGACCATGGCCGCATAGTCAACGGCGAACTCGCGCGCACGCCGTTCCTTCATGGCACGGGTCTCGTTCGCATCGAGCTTGCCGTC
>CAZADU010000280.1:0-2466 GCA_964483945.1 uncultured bacterium | reverse complement strand
TCCCGAAACACCGATTGAGGAGTCGCTGCGCGCGATGGAGGACCTCGTGCGCTCGGGCCGCGTGCGCTACGTGGGATTCTCGAACTACGACGAGAATCCGAAGCTGGCCGAGCAGGCGGTGGCGATCCAGAAGCACGAGCGCTGGCTGCCGTTCATCTCGTCGCAACCGCGCTACAACCTGCTCGACCGCCACGTCGAGCAGGGTCACGCCGCGTTCTGCAAGCGAAACGGCATCGGCATGATCGTTTATTCGCCGCTGGCGCAGGGCGTGCTGACCAACAAGTACGCCGGCGGGGCACGCCCCGAGGGCAGCCGCGCGACCGGCACCTTCGCGCACTTCCTCGAGTCGCAAAAGGCGCTCACGCCGGCCAACGTGGCGGCGGCCGAGCGATTGGGCGAGTGGTGCCAACGGCGCGGGCTCGACCCGGCGGCAGTCGCTCTGGCGTGGGTGTTGCGCAACCCGGTGGTCTCGAGCGCGATCGTGGGTGCGACGAGCGTTGCGCAGCTCGAACGCAACATGAAAGCGCTCGAGATCAAGCTCACCGAAGCCGAGTGGCGCGAGGTGGCGAAGCGGGCCACCGCCGTGGCGCCGAAGGCTCCGGCGAGAAAGCTGCCGGCGAAGAAGAGGCCGCCTGCAGCCGCGAAGAAGGCCGCGCGGAAGCAGCGGAGCTGACCGCTGCGGGAACGGCTCGAGGCGACGGGCGGCCGCCCCAGGGCCTCCCCACGCGCGTCAGTCCCTCGTCGCCCCCTGTGCCGCGCGCTGGCCACGCGCGAGGTCCACACGTGACAGCAGCCACGCGCCACCCACGAACAGCGGCAGCAGCGTCAGCGTGGCCATGCGGCCGCCGCCGGTGGCCTGCGTGACCAGACCGAACATGATCGGCCCCGCCACACCGGCGAGCTTCTCGCTCACCGAGTAGAAGCCGAACATCTCGCTCGTGCGTTCGCGCGGCACGAGCGAGGCGAACATGGACCGCGACAGCGCCTGGGTGCCGCCCTGGAACAACGCCACCATCGCAGCGAGTGTCCAGAACTGCCATGCCGACTCGAGGAAGAACGCGAACACGCTGATGCCGGTGTACCCCGCGATTCCCACCAGCACCGCGCCGCGCGGGCCGAGTGGTGCGGCGAGCCGCCCGAACAGGATCGAGGCCGGGGCGGCGAGCAGCTGCACCATGAGCAGCGCGCCCATCAGGTCGCCGTCCTTGAGCCCCACTTCGACGCCGTAAATGGTGGCCATCTTGATGATGGTGCCGATGCCGTCGGAGTAGAGCCAGAACGCGATCAGGAACTTGAGCAGGTCGGGCTGCGCACGCAGCCCCGCGATGGTGCCGCGTAACTGCCGCCACACCGCGCCAGGCAGTTCGCGCGCGGGCACGCCCGAGCGGTCGGCATCGGGCTCGGGCACGCGGCGGAACAGCGGGATCGAGAACCCCAGCCACCACGCCGCCACGCTGGCAAAAGCCAGCCGCGTCGCCTCGCCCGCATCGGCGAGCCCGAAACGCTGCGGCATCGAGATCATCACCAGGTGCACGGCCAGCAGCAGGCCACCTCCCAGGTAGCCCCACGCGAACCCGCGCGTGGAGACCCGATGCATCTCGGCCGGCGAGGCCACCGCCGGCAGCAGCGAATCGTAAAGCACGTTGCCGGTGGCGAACGCCACGAACGCGAATCCGAACGCCAGCAGGATGCCGATCCAAGACGTGGGCGGTACGAACGCGAGCGCGAACGTCCCCGCGGCACCGATCAGCACGCAGCCCAGCAGCAGCGGCTTGCGGCGCCTCGTCTGGTCGGCGAGCGCGCCCATGACCGGCGAGAGCACCGCCGTCACCGCGAGTGCTGCCGCACTCGCGTAGCCCCACAGCGCCGTCGCCTCGTGCGCGGGCATGCTCTTCGCGGCCATGCGCGCGAAGTACACGGGCAGGATCGCGGACACCACGCTCGTGGCGAAGGCCGAGTTGGCCCAATCGTAGAAGCACCACGCGCGCTGCGCCGAACGGCGACCGGGGTCGGCGGACATGGGAGGGAGCAATACCAGATTCCCGAAGCGGGCACCGCCAAGAACCGACACCGTGGCTGGGTGACCCAAGCCAGCGCTGGTGTATCGTGTCGCGCATGAGTGTCGAGCGAGGCAATGGCTCATGGTGACCACACGGCTCGCCACACCGGCCGATGCCGCCTCAGTGGCGGCCCTGCACATGCAGGCGTTCCCCGGCAGCGTCAGCGACCTGACGCCGCTCGGCGGAGCGGTCGTGCAGCGCTTCTACGCCAACGCCATCGCGCGCGGCCTCGCGACCGCGTCCGTGGCGCTCGAGAGCGACGGTGCGCTGCTCGGCTACGTGCTCATCACGCGCGACATCTCGGTCATGTTCCAGCGTTCACTGCTGGCGGGGCCGGAGGACCTGGCGCGGTTCCTGTTCACGGTGAACCCGGCCGGGTTCGCGCGCGCAGTGTGGGCGAAGCTGT
>CAZADU010000279.1:0-7684 GCA_964483945.1 uncultured bacterium | reverse complement strand
CGCCTCGGGCACCGATCTCTCCCCCGCGGGAGTGGACGACCTCGCGCGACGCGCGGTGGCACTCGCGCGCTTCGGCACGCCCGACGAGGCAAATGGCGTTCCCTCGCCTGGCGAGGCCGGCGGCACGTTCGAAGACGGGCTCGACTTGTTCGATCCCGCCGCACTCGAGCTGTCCCCCGAGCGCAAGATCGACATGGCGCTCGAGTTGGAGCGCATCGCGCGCGGCGCAGATGCCCGCGTGACGCGCACCGACGGCGCGAGTGTCTCGAGTGCGGGCGGCGCGTTCGCGATGGCCAACTCGCGCGGTGTGTCGCGCTGCTGGGAGGGCACGAGCGTGTCCGCTTGGGTGGTGGCCCTCGCCGACGATCGCGATGGCCGCCAGCAGTCCGGCGCCGAGGGCATGAGCGTTCGACACCTGGCCGACCTCGCGCCGCTCGAGAGCATGGCGCGTCAGGCCGCGGACCGTGCGGTGCGCCGCGTCGGGGCGCGCACGGTGCCGAGCGCGCGTGTGCCGGTGGTGATGCATCCGGATATTGCGGGCGCGTGGATCTCGGAGATGCTCGAGGCGTGGAGCGGGGAGGCCGTGCTCAAGCAGTCGAGCTGGCTGACGGGCCGGCTGGGCGAGGCGATCGCATCGCCGCTCGTCACGCTCGTGGACGACGCCACGATGCCGCGCCGACTGGGCAGCTCACCGTACGACGGTGAGGGGTTCCTCGCGCGCCGCAATGTGCTGGTGGAACACGGTCGGCTGACGATGTTTCTCTACGACCACTACCACGCGCGTCGATCGACTGTTGCCAGCACGGGCAACGCCCTGCGCGGCTGGTCGAGCACGCCGGGCATCGGCACGCATAACCTCTATCTCGAGGCGGGTACCGAAACACCCCAGGCGATCATCGCGAAGATGGACCGCGGGTTCTACTACGACGATCAGGGCTCGTTCGGGTTCAACCCGGTGACGGGGGACTACTCGTTCCAGGCGCAGGGCTATTGGGTGGAACGCGGCGAGATCGTGCACCCGGTGGACGGCGTGACAGTGGCGGGGAACTCGCTCGAGATGCTCAAGGGGATCGTGGCGGTGGGGAACGACCTGATCTGGAAGTCCTCGGTCGCGGCGCCGAGGTTGCTGATCTCGGAGATGACGGTCAGCGGGAGTTGAGGTTGTCCTGCTTTCGCGCTCTTCACGCGGTATTGGTTCATCGCCCGGGGTGGGAGGGGGAGTGCGAAAGTGACGAACGCTCCGGCGGGCCCTCCTGGCCCGCCTGTCGCTGACGCTCGCGACGGCCCTCACCATCCCTGGCTCGGTCCTGCTCGCGACTCGTCACTTTCGCACCCCCCCTCCCACCTCGGGCTCTACGTCCGCGGACACGCGGGATCATCCTGGCGAGTTGCTGTAGCGGCGCTTCAACGGCACCCGTGAGATCGACTCGCGCGAGCGCTTGATACCGAGCGCGGGGTGCGGGGGCGATGCGAAAGTGAGCAGTCGTGAGTAGGCCGGAGCCATGGATGGCGGAGGCCGTAAGCGAGCGTCAGGGAGGGCCGGCCACGAGGGCCGGACCGAGCGTTGCTTACTTTCGCATCGCCCCCGCACCCCGTGCGATGAACAGGCGAGACCCGACGGATGCAGAAGCGAAACCGCCATCACTCCCGTTGCGACCGCGCAATGAGCAAGCAAGGCACGCCGGAGACTAAGGCGCGATGCCTACGACATCCGGTATGTGCTCACCAGCGCGACTCCGCGGCGGGGGGTGGCCGGGGGTTGCTTCGCGTGGCCGAGACGGATGAGTAGCAGCGGTTCTTCGCCTTCGGCTTGGAAGCGACGCGTGAGCGTCGCGCGGACGCGCAGCGAGGCAATCGGGGCCGACAGGGGTTGTTGCGAGATACCGAGCGTCGCGCAGCGGAGCGCGAAGCGCTCGTACGCTTGCCCGCCCACGATCCAGCCCGCGTCGTGGCGCGAGGTCAATGTGAGCAGCGCCAGCGCGCCCGAGCTGCGCACCAGATCGCGCGTGTTCTTGGCCAGGCTCGACGAGCCGAATCCGTAGAAGCGGCTCGTCGGACTCATCGATCTTCCCGACACCCACGCCGCCGGACCGCCGAGGCCGAGACGTTCCGGTGTCACGCCATCGCCGCGCCTTTGCGAGTCCTCGTCCGAGCCGCGCAGCCACAGCTGCCGCTCCGCCTGAGCCGAGTGATTCGACATCACGTCGCGCACCGCGTCGTACGCCAGGTCGGCCACCGCGTTCAGGTCGGCGCGATCCTCGAGCCAGTGCACGCGTACTTCCTCGCCGACCTGCGCCAGCAGTTGGCCGCGATTCGGAATGGTGATGGCACGGCCATCATACGAACGCGGGTTCGAACGCCGCTCGGTGAGCGCGCCGTAGAGCAGCCGGTCGCGGGTGCGGTCCATGGGCTTCCACGTCACGCTCGCCGCTGCGAGTGGCGCGCCGGGCCGTGGCGTCGCGCCCCACGGCAGGTAGCGCACGTTTGGATGCTGTCCCCATGCGCGCGCCGCGATCAGCAGATTCTCGAGCGCCGCACCGAGCGACATCTGGGCGAAGCGTTGGTCGGGATCGTCGAGCGGCAGCGTGCGCTGTGGGTCGAGCATCAGCCGCAGTTCGTTCGTGTCCACCTCGAACCGCCACGGCTGTGTGTTCATGTGGCTCGGCGCGAGAATCGCCGCGCCGATCAGCGCGCGTGCTGCCTCGAGGGGTGCTGCGGGCATCGCATCGGGCAGCGACCACGGCTGCAGCGCCGGAAGCGTGTTCGCGGCCTTGCGGGCCCACGCGAGCGCGGGCTCGAGCGTGTGCAGGGCCGCGGCGCCTCCCACGAGCACGAGGAAGCGGCGCCGGCCGAGAGGGACGGTGGCGAACCCCGCACCCGTTTCGCAGGGCCGGGGCTGCCGGGATTGTCCGGACATGGAACGCCAGAGTGGGGGACACCCGATGGCGCGTCAACGGGTCTGTGCGAACGTCTTGCTGCAGGCTCGGTTGCGTCGGTGTGCGCGTACCGGGCGCGCAGGCTGTGCGTGGGGGCGCACGGCGTGCAAGCGGCGGGCGCGTGCCGGGCTCGTCACGTTTGCCCGCCACCTCCCACCCCACTACGTTGCCGGACCCATGGGCGAACCTTCGCGCTTCGTCACCGATTCCTCCCTTGAACAGCTCGCGCGGCGTCTGCGGTTCCTTGGCCACGACGTGGTCACACACCGCGGCGCGCGACTCGAGGAGCTGTTCGAGGATGCCGCCCGCGACGACCGCATCGTCCTTACGCTCTCGGGGCGCCGGCCCGCGCGCCGTGCGGCTGTGCGCGTGTTGGTCGTCCCGCGCGGCGATCTCGCGACCGCGGTACGGACGGTGGCCGCGCTGCATGTGCCGGCCACTGCGCGCTGGAGTCGCTGCCCGTCGTGCAACGTCATGCTCCACGACAGAGCGGCGTTCGAGGCGCGCGGCGAAGTCCCCGGCCGCGTGACGCGCGCAGGACTGCGTCTCAGCTCGTGCCCCTCGTGTGGCCGGTGGTACTGGCCGGGAAGCCATGTGGCGCTGTTGGAGCGCTGGTTCGACGAAGTCCTGGGCCCATCGGCGCCACCGCCCTCCCGGCCCTGATGCCGGAAGTGGTTCCATCGGTCTGGGTCCAAAGCAGGTGTCGACTGGGTACCATTTCCTCATCGAAGAAATCGCCTCACGAGCACACGATTTCGGAGTCGCCGACCGGGGGTGTCGGTAAAGACGACAGGTCCCGCCGGGAAACCGATAGCTGGCAACATTTTGGCCAGTCTGGGCAGGTCAGTGCCCGGCCCAGAAGAACCTGAACCAGACGCTACCCCCATGCCTTTCAAGGCCTTGTCGCACTGTTCGGGGGTTGTCGAAATATCCGTTCCTACAGATTCTGCGGTTGCACGAATCGTAGCCTTCCCCGACAATCGTCAGTGACGAACGAGCGCAGACTCGAAGTCGGGCCCGGAGAGAGACGTGGGGAGAGGCTCGATCAGGGTCGCATCGTTCGTCACTTTTTTTGCTGTTCACGCCGGGTGTGAGCGGGCCAATGGCCAGCTCCGCCCGGCGTCGCCATGTCGGGTAGATTCGCCGCTCCCCGCGAAGCTCACTCCACTCACCGGCTCCCCGACATGGATCTGTCCGTCGTCGTCGTCACCTATCAGTCCCGCGACCACATCCTCGAGTGCCTGCGCTCACTGGAACCTGCGCTGCGCGCGGACGGTGGACCGAGTCTCGCGTGGGAGTGCGTCGTCGTGGACAACGATTCACGCGACGGCGGGCCGGAACGGGTCGAGCGCGACGCTCCGTGGGCACGCGTGGTGCGTACCGGCGGCAACCTGGGATACGCCAAGGCCGTGAATCGGGGACTCGCCGAGACCACCGGCCGCCATGCGTTGGTGTCGAACCCGGATTGCGTATGGGACGCCGGGAGCATCGCGCGACTCGTTGCCTGGCTCGACGCGCACCCGCGCTGCGGCATCGCCGCACCGCGCATCCACAACACGGACGGCTCGCTCGAATACAGCGCGCGCTCCTACCCCACGCCATTCGCGTTCCTGTTCAATCGCTACTCGCTGTTGTCGCGCCTGTTCCCGCGCAATCCCTGGACGCGGCGCTACCTGCTGCTCGATTGGGATCACACGAGTTCGCGCGGCGTGGACTGGGTCTCGGGCGCGGCGATGCTCGCGCGCCGCGCCGCCGTGGCCGCGGTGGGCGGCATGGACGAGGCGTTCTTCATGTTCAACGAGGACGTGGACTGGTGCCGCCGCATGAATCTCGCGGGCTGGAGCGTGGACTACGTGCCCGCCGCACGCGTCGTGCATCACATCGGCGCCAGCGAGGGCACATCCGACCGCGTCATCCTCGAGCGCCACCGCGGCATGATCCACTACTTCCGCAAGCACCACCCCGCCCCCGCACCGCTCGATGCGCTCGCGGCCGCGCTGATCATGGCGCGCGCCCGGCTGCTGGTGGCCATGAACCGGCGCGGCCGCTGATGCCTTACTCGCTACAACTCGCGCTGGCCTCGGGCGCGGTGGCCCTGTTGCTGACCCCGCTCGCGCGCGCGTTGGCGCTGCGCCTTGGCGCGGTGGACCACCCGGGGCCGCGCCGCGTGCACTCGGAGCCGACGCCGCGCTTGGGCGGGCTCGCCATGGCCGCGGCCGTACTGACGGTGGCGTGGGCGGCTCGCGTGCTGCCGGGCCCGGCTCGCGAGTTGGACCCGCGGCCACTGCTCGGGCTCACCTGTGCCTCGCTGCCGATCCTCGCGCTCGGCGTCGTGGACGACCTGCGCGGGGCCGGGCCGTGGGTCAAGCTCGCGGTCCAGGCGTGCGCAGCGCTCACGCTGACGCTGTTCGGCTACGGCGTGCCGCTGCTGAGCAACCCGTTCGGCGAGCCGCTCGTGACCGGCATGTGGAGCGTGCCGCTCACCGTGGTGTGGGTGGTCGTGCTCACCAACGCCATCAACCTGATCGACGGCTTGGACGGACTTGCCTCCGGCATCGTGGCGATCGCGTGCGGCGCATTGTGGATGACGGCGCGTGCTCACGGCGATTTCTACGTCATGTTCGTCGCCTCGCTGCTCATGGGCGCGTGTCTCGGATTCCTGTGGTGGAACCGCCCGCCTGCGCGCGTGTTCATGGGCGACACAGGCAGCCAGTTCCTCGGCCTCACATTGTCGGCGCTGTCACTGCTCGAGAATCGCAAAGGCACCGCCGCACTCACCCTGCTGCTGCCCATCGTGGCGCTCGGCGTGCCGATCGCCGACAGCACGCTGGCGTTCGTCCGCCGGCTGCTGCGCGGCCAGCACGTGTTCCGAGGAGACGCGCGCCACATCCACCACCGACTGCTCGACGCGGGGCTCACGCCGCGTGCGGCACTCGGTGTGCTGTGGACGCTTTCGGGGCTGTTCGGCGGGGCCGCGGTGCTGTTGGAGTTCGCGCCGCACCGCTGGACCGCACCCGTGATGGCCGTGCTCGCCGCCGTGCTGGTGGCGGTGCTGCACACCGCACGCGAGCGGGCGCGCCGCCGGCTAGAATAGCCCGGACTATTCATGAGCCGGCGGCGCACCCCGCGGCGTCAGAGCGGTCGCGGCTCGAGCAGTGGTGTGGTGGTCTCGCGGATCTCGCGCCCGGCCTCTCGCAGCGAGCGGCGGAGTCGTGCTTGCTCGCCGGCCAGACGTCCGCGCGCCACGACCGACGCCTGAACGATCAACACGCGCTCGCGGCCGTCCACCTGGACGGGCACCCGGAGCCGGTCCTGAGGCAGTAGCAGTGCGGTGGCGAGCACGCGTCCTGGCGAGCCGCCCGTCATGTCGAGCACCTCGACGTGCACGGCGCTACCGGCCTGATCGCGTTTCACAGCGAAGCCGCCGTTGGCGGCATCGGCGAACCACAGCGCATAGTCGCGGCCGTGCGCCAGCATCGCCGCCGCGAGCTTCCCGCGCGTGTGCCCGCTCGAGCCGCGCGCCTCACCGCCCACGGCCAGTGCGCCGGCGTCGGTCTCGAGCCCGGGCGTGACCGCCGCCTCGGCATCGAACAGCGACACGGTGAGAAGTCCCTCTTCGGGGCCATCCGGAGCTCGGCCCGGACTCACGATGCACGGCAGGACCATGGAGCACACCCCGGGGCTCTCGAGACATACGCGTGCGCCCGGCAGCTGGTCCATGCATTGCAGGAACGAATCACACACCCGGCACAGTGCCGAGGCATTACTGGCGCCCAGGACCAGGCACATCATCGACATCACCAGCGCGGAGCAAGCGGCCTTCCGGTCACGCATGGCACGACTCCCGAGGGGCGGGTCACCGGGGGTTCGCGCGAGTTGCTTGCACGCGCCGTGCCCAGCGCGCATCCGTGCACCAGGCGTCTGGTGTGCACACGCACGCTCCACGGCATGAACGGTTCGTGAACGGTGTGGACGGACTGCCGCGAGCGAGCCGGCGTCAGAGCGCAGCGTGCGACTGACGCACCATGAGCAGCAGCAGGTAGTAGCCCAGCAGCACCAGCGGCTCCAGCTCGGCGTCGTGCCGCGCAGAGGCCGACACTTGGACCCGGGTGTCGAGCGTCAGGAACGCCGGCGAGCGCGCGAACGACAGGTGCGTGAGCCCGCCGCTGTCCACCAGCTCCCAGCGCTGGCCCCAGAAGTCGGCGCGGTGCCAGCGATAGGTGCGGCCGCTGGCCGTCACCACTTCGCCCGCTCCGAACCAGCGCGGGCGGAATTCGGCCGCCGGCTTTGCGGCGCCATCGGCGGTGACGAGCGAGCGACCGCGCAACAGCCCGACGTGGCGCACCTGCCATGAGCCGGACGAGGTCTCACCCCACATCGAGCCGCCCAGCACCGACCGCGACTCGAGCCGGGCGATCAACTCGCCACCCGCGCGCAGCTCGTACTGGCGGCGCCACATGTGCGGCCGCTTCCAGTCCCAGTCGCGATCGAATGACCCGGAGAACGGTTTCATGCGCCCTCTGCCGTGCACCGTAGCGCGGCGTGGCGACTCACGGGCGTGTCGTCCAACAGCCCGCCCGCGGGCGTCAGTAGACCAGCGCCCAGCTCAGCTTGGCGGTCCAGATCGTCTCGGTCGCCTGGCCCGGACCGAACGTCGGGTTCGTCACGCCCTCGCGGCCTTTGACGAAGGCCATGCGCACGTCGAATCCGACCACGTGACGCTCGCTCACGGGCGAGACCACGCCGAG
>CAZADU010000278.1:0-8734 GCA_964483945.1 uncultured bacterium | reverse complement strand
CGTCTGGAGCCCGATCGCCGGCTGGCACGCCTGGCGCCAGGCGGATACCGCGGCGATGGCTAGGAACTTCTACCGCGACGGGATGCACCTGCTCTCTCCGGCGGTGGACTGGGCAGGAGCGGGCCCCGGCCAAGTGGAATCGGAGTTCCCGATCTTCCCGTTCCTGGCCGCCGGCCTTTACCGGTTGTTCGGGCTGCACGTGGTCTGGGGCCGCATCCTGGCGATGCTCTTCTCGGTGGGGGCCGCGCTCTACCTCGCGCGGCTCTGCACCTGCTACGTCGACCGGAGGACGGCCGCGATGGCCGCCGTCGCGTTCAGCCTGTTTCCGATCAACAGCTACATCGGCGTCGCTTTCATGCCCGAGTCGCTCATGCTGTTCGCTTCAGTGGCCGCGCTCTACCACATGGACCGATGGTCGTGGGCCGGGCGGGAGCGGGACCGGTGGATTGCCGCCGCCTTCCTGGCGCTGGCGATCGCCGTGAAGCTCCCCGAGTTGTACCTGGGTATCCCGGTCGCCTTCGTGGTGTGGCGGCGGCTGGGGTGGCGGATGTTGGTTCGTCCCAGTGTCTGGTTGTGCGCCGCCGTGGCCCTTGTCCCGCCCGCGCTCTGGTATGCGCACGCACACCGACTCGGGCAGGCGACCGGTCTCACGTTCGGAATCTGGGAGGCCGGGGCGGACAAGTGGGGGAATCTCGACTTGCTCACCAGTCCCTCCTTCTACTCGAGCCTGTTCGTCAGCCGCCTCATCGAGCGGCACCTGACCTACGCGGGATTCCTGTTCCTCCTCATCGGGTGGTGGGACCTCCGCGGCCGCGCGGATCTCTCGACGTTCAAGTGGTGGGTGTGGGGCGCTCTCGTGTACCTGCTCGTCGTGGCCAAGGGCAACGCGGTTCACGACTACTACCAACTTCCGATCCTGCTTCCGCTCAGTCTCTGGGTCGGAACGGGGATGAGCCGGGCGCTCCGGCCCCGACCCGCGAGCAGACATCGGATCGGAGGATGGATCCTGGTCGCCGCGTTCCTGGCACTGTCCATGTTCCGTTCGTATCAGCTGCTTCGCCGCGAGATGAACTCGAGTCATCTCGCGGCCATCGCGAACCTGGTCGGCAGGATCGTCCCACCCGGCAGCCGCATCATCACGTTGGGCGACGGGAACCCGACGATGCTGTATCACGCCGATCGGAAGGGCTGGAACCCCGGGGTCGGAGCGCTCAATGAGGAGTGGATCGACGCACGGCGTTCGGAAGGGGCCGCATACCTTCTCTCACTCGCCAGCCGGTTCGAGGCACCGGGAGCCGATTCCGCACTCGTGATGCTCCGCAGGAGGTTCAAGGACCGCTCGGACGACCCGGGGATCCTTCTCTTCGACCTGAGCGCCCCGTGAGGGCTGAAGTGGGAGCGAAGCGGGATGAAGCGAGGGCCCGCCGCCGATCGCGGCTGTCTGTCGGACCACTCCCTGTCTGGGCCGCGTGCCGTACGTCCGCCTGACCTTCAGCACAGGGTGCCCGCCGGGCGCTCGATCGTCGCGGAGTCGGAGCCGAGCACAGCCGACCATGCGCGCGGCGAGTAGCGCCGCGCGGCGCGCTCAGGCGCGTCCGCTTCCGCTCTTGCGCGCCGCGGCGCGCTTCGCCTTCGAGCGCGACTCCCGGTCGGCCAGCCGCGACTCCTGCTTGGGGCGCTTGAGCACGTCGACGCGCACGCGCGTGAGCCCCTCGTGCTTGAAACCCAGCCGCTTGGCCACGACCGGGGTCACGTCGATGACGCGGCCCTTCTTGTAGGGGCCGCGGTCGTTGATGCGCACCACCACGCGGCGGCCGTTGTCGAGGTTGGTCACGCGCACGCGCGTGCCGAACGGCAGCGTGCGATGCGCCGCCGCCATCTCCTTGGGATCGAACCACTCGCCGTTGGCCGTGCGCCGGTGCAGGAATCCCGGCCCGTACCAGGACGCGTAGCCGCTCTCGCGTCGCGCCTGCTTTACGCGCTGCTTGACCGCACGCGCCACCGCATCGCCCGGCACGAACGTGCCGAGCAGCATCAGGCACAGCGTGAGGAACGCCGCCAGCCGCTGCGCGCGGGCAAGCCGCGCGCTCGCGCTGCAGACCACTGAACCGGGTGCCGGTGCAAGCAGGAGAGGGGTCATGGTCCACTGATTGTCGGCACGCCGAGCGCCTGGGTCGAGGGTTCGCGCCCGTGATCACGGTCAAGTCTCGCGGGCCGTTGCAGGATGCCGGAGCACGTCGTTCGCGATGCTACGAACGGAGCCCGTGCACCCAACTCGGACGCGCATATGCTGGGCGGAATCCCGCACGCGCCGCATTGCGCAATGACCCGCCGGGAAGGTCCGGCCAGTCGGGCGCAGTCTCCAGCGTGAACTCACGCACGCCCGACTCGAGCCCCGCCCGCACGCGTGCGGCGAGCAGCGCGCCCTGGGCGCCAAGGCGGCGGTGGGCCTCGAGCGTCCCGGTCTTGCCGAGCCACGCAAGCTCCCCCTGCAGGTACATCGCCGAAGCTGCGACGGGCTTGCCGCCCTCGAGTGCGATGTGATGGGTCCAGCCCGCTCGACCAACCGCGCGCGCCGACCACGCGGCGTAGGCAGGCGAGAGGTCGTGGATCGCGGAGTAGAGCGAACCCCACTCGTGCGCGCGCTCATGCCCGATCGCCACCACCTCGAGTGCGGTCTCCGCCGGTGCGACGGGGGAGGCATCGCGCACCCACTTGAGATGGTGGAAGTACGTCGCGAACCCGTGCGGCTCGAGCATCGCGCTCGCGGAGGCGGGTTCGGCGAACGGGCACAGGTTCACCGAGAAGCCCTGACCCTCGTGGTAATGCGCGATCACCGCCTCGATCGCGGCCTCGGTCAAGGGTTCGAGCAGTCCCAGCCCCAGCACGCGGTTCTGCAGCAACGACTCCTCGCCGTCAGCCGCCATCACGAGCGCACCCGCGACTTCGGTCGTGCGCAGGGCGAGACTCGAGCGCTCGGCTTCGCTCGCGGCCACAAGCAGATCGCGCCACGCGAGCCGCTCGATGTGCTCGAGTCGCAGCGCGGCATCGCGGGAGACGGTGGGCGGCAGCGGGACCTCCGTGAGCACGGTTCGAAGCAGATGTGCGGGCGGTCAGACTAGAGCATGCCGCGAGTGCTCGGGATGCTGCCCCGCCTCGACGCGCGATCGCGGGTTCGAGGTGGCGCCGCGTTCCGCGCCCGCGCCCGGCACCAGCCGGTGCCGCGTCCGTCGCGCCTGTCACGGCCCGAACGTGGTGCGTGTGTCCCGCGTGCTACTGTCGCTGCCCACATGCACGCCCTGCCTCGTTTTGTCGCAACGCTGGTCCTGGCCGGCACGCTCGCCCTGACCGCCGCCTCGGCCGCTGCTGCGCCGGCCGCCGCCACGGCCACCGGTTCCGCCGCCGCGCCCGCCGTCGCGCCCGCGGCCGCCGACAGCGCCACGATCGAATCCCCGCCCGCGCCGCTGATCGTGACGCCCTCGCGACCTCCGGCCACAGCCGGTGCGACGCCAGGTGCGACGCCGATGGGGGAGGACACCGCGATCGTCAACGCACGCCAGCGCGCGAAGGTCTCGTTTGGCCGCGGGCTGATGCTCGAGCGCGACAAGGCGTACTCGGCCGCGATCATCTCGTACATGAACGCCGCTCGCATGGACCCCCAGCTCACCGGACCGAGCCTGCGCATCGGGCTGCTGTTCGCCTCACGCCAGCAGTGGGACCCAGCCGCGCGCGCGTTCCGCGAGGAGTTGCGCCGCGATCCTGGCAGCCGTATCGCCACGCGCGAGTACGCCGTCGCGCTCGCTGAGTTGGGCGACACGACGCGCGCCATCCGCATGCTCGAGGAGCTGACACGCCGTTCCCCCGAGGATGCCACGGTGTGGCGAGCGCTCGGGTTTGCGTACACGAAGGCAGGCCGCCACGCCGCGGCCGAGAAGGCACTGCGCGGCGCCGTGGCGCTGGAGCCCAAGTACGCGCTCGCGTGGCGCGACCTTGGCGTGGTGCTGGCACTTCGCGACAAGCCGCGCGAGGCACGCACCGCCTACCGCAAGGCACTGGCGGCGGATCCCGCGGACGAGACCGCCACGGTGAACCTGGCCAACCTCGAGTCCCGGCTCGGCCAGCACACCGAGGCTCTTGCGCTCTACCGGCAGGCTGAGAAGCTGGACTCCACGCAGGTGCTGGCCTATCGCGGGCAGATCGCCGAACTGGTCATGCTGGAGCGCCAGTCCGAGGCCGGCGACGTGTGGCGACGCTGGCTCGCGGCCTTCCCCGACGACACGCAGGTGCGCGAGGGTGCGGCGCGCCACTTCGTGCACGTCGATCGGGCCGACGCCGCGCTGGCCGTGGCGCGCGAGGGCGTTCGACGGGCGCCCAGTGGCGGTGAGCCCTGGTGGCTGCTGGGCGAGGTGCAATCGCTCACCGACGACCCCGTGGCGGCGAACGCGTCGTATCACGAGGCCGCGCGACGGTTCCGCGCCCCGGCCGACTCGGCCCGTGTGGCCGCGAGCCTGGCCTCGTTGCGCGCTTCGGCCCCGGATTCGCTGTTGGCGCGCTTCGCCGCCGACAGCACGGTCCGCGCCCTGCGGGCCGCTCGCGACACCACCGCCCGCGCCCCGCGTTGAGGGCCAAGCCACGCATGCGTTAGCTTCGCGTCACCCGCGCGTCACCCGCGCCTCACCCGCGCCTCACCCGCGCGGTTCGCCCGACCCCGACAGGAGCCCACCGCACCCATGACGCCCACAACGCCTCGCACCTTGTGGCTCGCCGCGCCGCGCGGCTTCTGCGCCGGCGTGGACCGGGCCATCGACATCGTGGACATGGCACTTCAAGTCTACGGTGCTCCCATCTACGTGCGCCACGAGATCGTGCACAACCGCCACGTGGTCGAGGACCTTCGCCGCAAGGGCGCGGTGTTCACCGACGACCTGCGCGATGTGCCCGAAGGCGCCGTGGTGATCTTCTCGGCGCACGGCGTCTCGCCCGCGGTGCGAGAGGAAGCGCGTGCGCGACGGCTCCGGGCGCTCGACGCGACCTGCCCGCTCGTCACCAAGGTGCACCTGGAAGCACTGCGCTACGCCAAGCAGGGCTACTCGATCGTGCTGGTGGGCCACCGCGAGCACGTCGAGGTGATCGGCACGCTTGGCGAAGCACCCGACGCCATCGTGGTGTGCGAGTCGGTCGAGGAAGTGGAGCAGCTGCAGCTGCCGAACCCCGACAAGGTGGCCTACATCACGCAGACCACGCTGTCGCTCGATGACTGCGCGGCCATCGTGGGCGCGCTCAAGAAGCGCTTTCCGTCGGTGAAGGAGCCCGCCAAGGACGACATCTGCTACGCCACGCAGAACCGGCAGAACGCCGTGAAGGTCATGGCACCCAAGTGTTCCACGGTGCTGGTGGTGGGTGCGCCCGCGAGCAGCAACGCGAATCGCCTGGTCGAAGTGGCGGGAGCACTGGGTGCCAAGGCCTACTTGATCGAGTCCGCGGACGATATCGACCCCCAGTGGCTCACTGGCGACGTGGGGCTCACCGCGGGGGCCTCCACACCCGAGGCCGTGGTGCAGGCATGCGTGCAGCGAGTGTGCGAGCTGGGCGACTACCGTGTGGAGGCGTTCCAGCTGATCGAGGAGCGCATCATGTTTCCGCTTCCCGGCGAACTTCTGGCGGCCGCACAGGCGAAGGGCGTGGCCGTGGGCGTGGGCAACGAGCGCGCCGCCGAGCGTGCCGCCGTCGAGTTCCGCATCACGCATCACTGACGGCTGCCGGCGCGGGCGCCCCGCCCGCGATCGCCGAGCGTGACGGCGTCCGGAGCACCGAAGTTGACGCTCCGTGCTCCCTGCGCCACCTTCCGTCCCCCATGCTCACTTCCCATGCGCTGTTGCTGCCGAGCGTGCCCACCATGCTCATCGACGAGCAGCGGGGCGACTTCACCGAGATGATCGAGGCGGTGACCGCCGCGGGCTCACGACTCTCCGAGGAATCGCCCGACGTCGTGGTGGCCGTGAGTTCGCGCTGGGTGAGCGCTGGAGCCTTCCACACCGACGACGCGCGCGAGCACAAGAGCGTCATCGATCTGCCGGGCTTTGGCGTGGAGCCTCGTTACCACTGCGCCGGCCACCCGGCGATCGCGCGCGCCATCGTCGAGGGTGCCGCGCGGGCGGGCCTGCGTGCGACCTGCTCTCGGCGCGGCACCGACACGGGCATCTCGATACCGCTGCATTTCCTGCTGCGCGACCGCCACATCCCGGTGGTGCCGGTGTCGGTGGGGGACGGTGCGCGTGATGAACAGCGCCGGTGGGGCGAGGTCCTGCGCCACGTCCTGCATGCTCGCGAAGAGCGCATCGCGTTCGTGGTGGGCGGCGCGCTGTCGTTCAACCTGCACGCGTTCAACCTGCGCCGCGACATGCCCGAAGCTCACGAGTTGGACGAGCGAGTACTACAGTCGATCAAGCAGGGTCGCTGGAGCGCGCTCGCCGAGTTCGAGAACCAGCTGCTCGAGAAAGCGCACCCCGACGCGGGGCTGCGCCACCTCGAGGTACTGCGTGGGTTCCTGCTCGGCGACAGGCCGGGCCGCGTGATCGAGCACGAGTCGTCCTCTGGGCTGGGCACGGCGCTGGCCGAGTTCGTGCTGGACGCGTACCCGGATCCGGACTCGGACGACTGACACGCGAAGGGGACCCATGCGCGTGCTCATGGTGAACGCGTTCCACTGGCTCAAAGGCGGCGTGGAGCGCACGCTGTTCGACGAGACGCGCTGGCTCGAAGCGGCAGGTCACGAGGTCGCACACTTCGCCAGCGCCGATTCGCGCAATGTTCCGAGCCGGTTCGCGCGCCACTTCGCGCCAGCTGCGGACTTCACCGAGGACGTGCCGGCCTGGCGGCAGGTGCCGCAGCTGCCGCGTGCGATCTGGTCGGCGCCGGCCGCGCGAGCGATGCAAGCCCTGCTCGCCGAGTGGCGACCGGACATCGCACATGTGCACGCGCCAAGTCGCTATCTCACGCCGTCGGTGCTGGCCGTACTCGAGAAAGCAGGCGTGCCGCTGGTGATGACGCTGCATGACTTCAAGCCGTGGTGCACGAACCGGCTGTTGTTCGCGCGCGGCGAGGTTTGCGAGCGCTGCCGCGGTGGCCATCACTGGCACGCTGCGGCCATCGGCTGCGTGCAACACTCGCATCTGAAGAGCCTGGTCGGCGCGGTCGAGGCGTATACGCACGACCGCCGTGGGGCCTACGCGGGGGTGCGCCGCTGGATCGCGCCCAGTCGGTTCGCGCGCGACAAGGCCATCTCGCTCGGCGCTGACGCCGCGCGCGTGCGGCTGTTGCCGCACGGCGTCGAACAACCGCAGGCTGCAGCGGCCCCCAGCAATCTGCCGCCGCGGTTCGTCTTCTATTCGGGCCGGCTCTCTGACGAGAAGGGCGTGCGTTTGCTGCCCGCGCTCGCGCGCGCGATTGCGCCCTTGCCGCTGCTGGTCGCAGGCGGCGGTCCGCTCGATGGCTGGCTGCGCGCTCAAGGCGCGCCGACGTTGCGGTTGTTCGGACATCTGGCGAGCGCGGAGCTGGCCGCGGTGCGCTCACGCGCGACGGTTGTGCTGGTGCCGAGCCAGTTCCCCGAGACGTTCGGCTACGTCGTGGCGGAAGCACAGCTCGAAGGCCGCGTGGTCGTGGCCTCGACGATCGGTGCGCTCACCGAACTGGTCGAGCACGAGGTCACCGGGCTGCTGGTCGCCCCGGGCGATCCGCGCGCGCTCGCCGAAGCCACGCGGCGCGCGCTCGAGGACCCCGCGGCCGCCGCGTGGGGGGAGGCCGCGCGAGCGCGTGCGACCGCGCTGTTCACGCCCGCCGCGCACGCACGTGGACTCGCCGAGATCTACTCGGAATCGCTGACCGCAGCCGCCGTGTGACGCCGCGAGCCGCCGGCGCTATGTTCCAACCCATCCCCGTTTGGCCGCTTCAAGAGTTACCGCGGCGCCCGTGGCGTCCGCGCGGAGTCTTACCGCCGAAACGCCACTGCCGGAGCGGGCACTGCCCGCTCGTCGAACCACCCCAGGAGGTCCCAATGCGCAAGCTTTTCACCGCTCTCGCCCTGTGCTCGCTGCTCGCCCCCGCCACCGCGTTCGCCGATGACGCACCGGCCGGCGCCCCCGCCGGCGTGCGTGGCGAGATCCTCGCCAACATGATGGATGCCGGTGGCAAACTTCAGGAACTGGCGGTCGCGTTCCCGGATGGCAAGTTCACATGGAAGCCGAGCAAGGAAGTGCGCTCGACCGGTCAGGTGTTCCTGCACGTCGTCGCCGCCAACTACATGATGCCGTCGTTGTTTGGCACGCCGCCGCCGATGACCATGGACGAGCTCATGAAGCTCGACACGCAGACGATGGAACCGGCCAAGATCCGGCAGATGCTCAAGGACTCCTATGCGAACGCCAGCAAGGCCATCGTGGACCTGCCGGACTCCGAGTTGGACACGCAGGTCGAATTCTTCGGCATGAAGATGAGCAAGCGCGCCACGCTCATGGTGCTCGCTTCGCATTCGCACGAGCACCTGGGTCAGGCCATCGCGTACGCGCGCTCCAACGGCATCGTGCCGCCGTGGACGGCGCGCGAGCAGGCGGCGATGAAGGCAAAGCACGCCGAGAAGACGGACGGGAAGTAGTCGCGACTTCGACTGCGTCGCGGGGGTGTCGACACACCCGCGACGCAGCCGAGCCGCGAGCGTCATCGCTGTGCGCCGTACTCC
>CAZADU010000277.1:0-7812 GCA_964483945.1 uncultured bacterium | reverse complement strand
CACCGACAGCACCGGGACTGGATTGCGCGGCACGACCTTCGCAAGAGAGAAGGACTTCGTCTTCACCTACGACAACACGGCCGGTACGGGACGGCCATTATCCGGGTCGTTCATCGAGAGCGATGGGACCGCCAACTCCGTCGCGAACCTCTACAGCGCGTTCTATGCGACCAATGTGGACGGGCGCCTTGGGGCGTTCGGCATGGTGCTCCCCAATCAGTTGCCCGCCGGGGTCCGCCGGGTCGAACGGCGCTCGCTGACCAGCGGCGCCGTCGTGGCAAGCGCCACCGACTCCGATGGTCTGTGGCCGAGCGGCGCCCAGACCGTGAACCCCGTTGGAGGGCCGACCGCAGTCGTCCTCAGCAGCACCGACGTCAACTATCTGACGGTCGGCCTTGCACTCGGGTCCTCGTCCGTGTCGTTTGGCGATGTCTTCGTGTCCGCGAGCAAGACCGACAGCGTGCTCGCCAAGAACACGACCGGCGCGTCGCTGACCATCAGCAGCATCGTCTCGAGCGATACCTCGGCGTTCGCCGTCACCTCGGTCACGCCGGTGACCCTGGCCGCAGGTGCCAGCACACAAATCCGATTCGTCTTTCATCCTCGCGTCCCCGGTCAGCGCGAGGGCCGGATCACGTTCACCCATACCGGCCCCACATCGCCCGACACGCTTCACGTCGTCGGCAACGGGATCCCGTTCGCGACGGCGGTCATCGTCCCCCGCTACATCGAAGGACTCAGCGGCGTCAACAGCGACCGCATTCCGTTCGCGTGTCGGCTGCGGCTCTCCGGACTCCTCGCCAGCACGACGTATCGCCACTTCAACCAGATGGTCGTTTCCTCCGACGCGGCCTCGTCCGGCGGGGCAGGCAACCCTATATTTGCTCCGTTGTCTGGCAACTTCATCCGGACCGTGACGGTTGATCTTGATTCCACAGGACACTATGGGACGTTCACCACGGACGCGACAGGGACATACGAAGGGTGGTTCATCACCGAGTCGACCGGTAATGCGCGATTCCTCCCAGGGAAATTCGTCTTCATGAGGGTCTCGTTGAACGATGGCAGCACCGGAACCACGGTGGCGACCCGACTCACCGCCGGCGACTCCGTGCGGGTCGTCAAGCTGGGTCCAGCGGCCACCGACAGCACCGGGACGGGATTGCGCGGCACGACCTTCGCCAGCTCGAGGGATTTCATCTTCACCTACGACAACACGGCTGGCACGGGACGGCCGATCTCCGGGTCATTCGTCGAGAGCGATGGAACCGCCAACTCCGCCGCGAACTCCTACAGCGCGTTCTATGCCAGCAGTGTGGACGGGCTCCCAGGAACGTTCGGTATGGTCTTACCGAATCAGCTGTCTACCGGGGTCCGCCGGGTCGAACGGCGCTCGCTGGCCAGCGGCGCCGTCGTGGCAGCCGCCACCGACGGCAACGGTTCGTGGCCGAGCGGCGCCCAGACGGTGAACCCGACCGGCGGGCCGACCGCCATCGCTCTCAGCGGCACGGACGTCGGCTACCTGTCGACCGGCCTGGTGCTCACCCCATCGCCACTGTTGTTCGGCCAGGTCGCCGTGTCCGCCAGCAGGACCGACAGCGTGCTCGTCACGAACACGGCCGGCCAGTCGGTGACCATCAGCAACATCGTTTCGAGCGATACCTCGGCGTTCGCCGTCTCCACTACCACGCCGGTGGCATTGCCCGCGGGCGGTAGCGCACAAGTCCACATCGTCTTTCATCCTCGCGTCACGGGTCTGCGCGCGGGGCGGATCACGTTCACCAACTCCGGCCCCACATCGCCCGACACGGTTCACGTCGAGGGCGTTGGCATTGTTCCAGCCCTCGCGATCTCACCTTCGGCCCTGTCGTTTGGCGCCGTGTCACTTGCCCTGTCGCAACTCGACAGCATGCTGGTGCAGAACCCAGGCAGTGACACTCTGTTGATCGCCAGCATCGTGTCGAGCAATGCGACGCAGTTCGAGATCATCGACTCCGGACCGGTGAGCGTCCCGCCTGGAGACAGCCTCAGGTTCCGAGTGGCGTTCCACCCGACCTCCCTCGGGCAACACGACGGCCGCATCACGCTCACGCACAACGGTGCGACCTCGCCGGATACGATTCATGTCTCAGGCGTCGGAGTCCGCCTGACCGCACTCATCCCTCGATACCTCGAGGGCGTCAGCGGAACGGACACGAACCGCATTCCCTTCGCATATCGCGCACGCCTCGAGGGGCTTCGAGCCAGTCAGGCGTATCGCTACATCAACCAGGTTGTCACGTCGACGGACGCTGCAAGCAGCAACGGCGCCGGGAACTGCATCTTCGCTTCCCCGTCCGGCAGCTTCGTGCGCAGCACGACGCCAGACCTGGGGACTGCGGGCAACTATGGCACTCTGACCACCGACACTTCGGGCGTGTACGAGGGGTGGTTCGTCACGGAATCGAACGGGAACCCAAGCTTCGCCTCGGCCGGCTTCGTCTTCATGCGCATATGCATTAATGACGGTGGAGCGGGGACGACGGTCTCCGGCCGCATCACGACGACCGACTCGGTGCGGGTCGTAAGACTGGGTCCGGCATCGGATGACAGCAGTGGCACCGGCCTCCGTGGCGCCACCGGCGGGAGCGCGCGGCACTTCGTCTTCGTCTACGACGACTCCGCGGGCACAGGCCGCCCGGTTTCCGGATCGTTCATCGAAAGCGACGGGACGGCCAACTCCATGGGAGACGGCTACGCGAGTTTCTACGCCAACAATGTCGACGCCGTGGAGGGGGCGTTCGGGGTCGTGTTGCCGAATGCGTTGCCGAAGGGGATCCGCCGGGTTGAACAACGCTCGCTGGTGAGCGGCGCCTTGATCACTTACTCGATGGACGGCGATGGCACGTGGCCCAGCGGGGCAAGCACGGTCAATCCCGCGGGCGGCACGACCGCAATCGTTCTATCGCAAGTCGACTTGATTCATACGACAGCTGTCGAGCCGGCGCCGCCCGTCGTGAGGCGGTTCATGCTCTCCCAGAATGGCCCGAACCCGTTCCATCCGACGACGACCATCCGGTTCTCGGTCGCAGAGGGCGGAGTCGCCACGGTTGTGGTTTATGACGTGCTCGGCCACTTCGTGGCGACCCCGTTCAGTGGACTGGTCATCCCGGGTCAGGAGTACATGTTCAAGGTCGATGGGAAGAAGCTTCCCAGCGGCGTATACTGGTATCGACTGAAGTGCGGCAACCGGACCGCGACGAAGCGGATGGTGCTGCTGCGATAAGGGCATTCGTTTGAGGATCGACCGCAACGAGAGCTCCGCAATGCGCAGAGCGGTTCAGGCTGTGTTGACCGACGTTCCGACGCCCGATGACACGGTACCCGCCTAGACCGCGTGCCACTGGTTCGACTCCAGTCGCGGCCACCATCTCGCCTCTTCGCGAGCGACAGCCAAGGACGATTCCCATGACCATCAGCTACCGTCAGGCCCGCAAGGCCGACATGCTGGGCTGTGCGCGCGTCTTCGTCCGCTCCTCGCGAGATCTGGCGCGGCGGCAGGGGAGCACGCCGCCGCCGACCAAGCCCAAGGACATCGCCGCGGCGTTGGCGCACCTCCAGCGTACGGACCCGCGCGGATTTCATGTCGCATCGAAGTCCGGACGAGTCGTCGCGTTCGCCGCGACGATCCTGCGCGGCAATACGCACTTTCTTTCGATGTTCTGGGCGCTACCCGCACTCCAGAGCAAGGGCGTCGGCCGACGCGTGCTGACGCGCGCGTTCGAAGGTCCGCGCCCGCCGGCGTCCGCGGTGCGCTGCGTCTACGCCTCACTCGATACGCGCGCACAGATGCTCTACCTCAAGTTCGGCATGCGGCCACGGGGGATGTTCTACCTTCTCAAGGGCGCACCGACCGCTTCGCCGCGCCCAGAGCACGCCGTGGAGCTCCAGCAAGTCGGGAAGCCGGGTAAGGCCTCGGCGCAGATGCTCGCCATCGCGGCACGATTCGATTGCCGGTTCCGCGGCACTCGCCGCGACGTCGACATCCGCTACGTGATGTCCCTGCCGGGTGCGAGGTTCTTCGCCGCACGCGCCGGCCGGAAGGTGATCGGCTACGCCATCCTCAACGAGAAGGGTCGCGTGGGACCTGCGGGCGTCGTGGATCCTCGCTACAGCGCCGGCCTGGCTTGGGCGATCAAGGAAGTCGTCCGCTCGATGGGGGCTAAGGAGCTGTTCGTCGTCGTGCCGGGCGTCAACGCCGGGGCGATCAGCGCGTTCCTCGAGGCGGGACTGAAGACCGAGTTCTTCGGAGCCTGGATGTCGGCGAAGCCGGTGGGGTCGTTCGAGGGCTACTTGTTGGCGGGCGGGATGCTTCTCTAGTTCGCCTCGGCCGCCCACGCGCGCCGAGCGGTCGTCCGTTCACCGCTGCGCTCGCCTGCGATCCACCCGCGCGCGCCCCGGCGGGCGTCCTCGGAGCTCCGATCGTGCTGGCGCCGAGGAAGTGGCCGGTGCCTCCGCCTCGGGTAAGCTCCGCGTAGTGGGCGTCGTGCCCCTCAGGCCGCGCCGCGCGAGCGGTTGCGCGCAATCAGCCCGGCGACGCTCAGATCCTCGTCGGCCTCCGGCCAATGGATACCCTCTCCGCCCCCGAGAAGCTCCCAGCGCACGCGAGCGGCAGCACTCGCGTTCTGGAGCCGGGGGAACCACGCGAGCGGCAGGCTGATCGTCCTGGCGTCGGTGAGGATCACCGTCAACTCCGTCGCCAACGTGGATACCCGCCGCTTTCGCGGGCCTACTCCGCTTGAGGAGTACCGGCTTGGCGAACAAGCTTCTCGAGATCGAGCACCCGCTGGCGAAGCTCGGTCAGCATTCGGGCTGCGGCAGTGTTCCGCATGTACTCGCGCATGGGCAGCGCCGGCAGACCGGCGTACGCGCCCGGCTTGGTGATGTCCTTGGTCACCCCGGCACGATGGACCAGTGCGACGTCGTCACAGATGGTGATGTGGTCGAGAATGCCCGTCTGGCCGCTGGTGATGACGCGGTTTCCGATCCGGGTCGAGCCGGCCACGCACAGCATGGAAGTCAGGAGGCAGTCCTCACCGATGCTCACGTTGTGGGCGATGTGGCACAGATTGTCCAACTTGGTGCCGGCGCCGATGCGCGTGGTCTGGTAGGTCGCGCGATCGATGCAGCAGCACGCTCCGACTCGGACCCGGTCGCCGATCTCCACGTTGCCCGTCTGGGGGATGGGATGGCTCTTTCCCAACTTGTCTTGCGCAAACCCGTACCCCTCTGAGCCGATCACACTGCCGGCGCCGATCACCGCTTCGTTGCCGACGATGCAGCCGTAGCCGATCACGGCGTTGGGGTGAACCACGCTGTCGTCGCCGATCTGGGCGTCGTGCTCGATCACCGCACCCGCCATGATCCTGGACCGGTCCCCCAACCGGACATTGCGACCGATCACCGCCCGGGGTTCCACCACGGCGCTGGGCGAGATGACCGCTGTTTCGTGGAGGACTGCCGACGGATGGATGCGGGGCCAGCCGGCCTGCTCGAACCGGCGTCCGCCGTAGCGCTGTTTGATGATGGCGTGGGCGAGGTTGATATGGGGCGCGATCAACACCGTCGTGTCAGGCAGCCCGGAGAGCAGTTCTTTCAACGGAGGTGGCGTGACCACCGCGGACGGGCGCCGCTCGCGAACCGCCGCCACGTAGTCTTTCTTGTCCACGAACACCAGGTCACCTGGCCCGCAGTCTTCCACTGCAGCGATTCGTTGGAAGGGGCGGTCCTCGCCGATGGCTTCGCTCAGGATGCCATGGGAAGAAAGTTCGCTCACGAGCTGGGAGGTCGTCACAGTCATGGATCGCACTCGTCCTTTCGGTTCCCTGAATCAGCTCCCGAGTCAGCCGGACCGGCTCGCGGATGAGCGGCGACCCACACCGAATCCGTATCGGGCAAAAGCTCATCTGCGACGGCCGAGCTTGGCCCCGCGGCTTCAACGTGTCCCTGCACCATGCCCGACGATTCGCCCATACTACACGCTGTCATGGGGAGGGCACCGCATCGGCCGGTGACAGGCACATCTCACGCCCGGCCGACGCCCGAATTCCCTTGGAGCGGCTTGGCGAGGCGCAGTAGATTCGCCCGATCCGCTTGCGGACCTGCATCTCGCGCCTCGCCCTCATTCACCCCGTAGGAGTCCCCCGTGTCCTTGTCACGAGTGTTCTTGGCTGGCCTGACCGTCGTCTCGTTTCTCTCGCTCGGCGGTGTCGCTGCGGACTCCCAGGCCGCGTCCGTCACCTACAGCGTGACGACCAGCCTGTCGCCGTTCCTGAACGCGCCCTACACGTTCCCGGCCACACCCGTGCCCAAGTTCGACATCCCGGGGCAGTGCCTGTCCTCCATCTGCGTGCGGCTCGAGGGCCAGCAATTCGGTTTCATCGGCATCGAGAACTTCGACGCTTCGCCGAAAGTCGTCAATGTCACATGGAGTGCCAAGTACGACCTGCTGCGGCCCAGCCTCACGCCACTGCTCACGGTGACGCCGAGCCTGCTCAAGTCGTACTCGCTCTCGGCGTTCGACGGCGGCGTGGACTACGCCGGCACCTCCGGGGTCACCGAGTCGGGCCTGTCGGCAGCCGCCGAGGACAGCACCTGCGTCTCGTCCGCGGCCGACCTGGCCTTGTTCTCGGGCCCGGGCACGATCAGCCTGCCGTGCACGGTGGCCAACACCTCGACGCACAACGGTGCGAACAGCTGGTCGTTCGGTATCCAGGCGGCCGCCATCATCAACGTCACCTACCACTACACTCCATGCGTCACGCCGACGCGGCCGACGACCTGGGGCCGCGTGAAGCGCCTGTACCGGTGAGTCAAGCGTCGAAGGGCCCAGCCTCGGACACCACGCCCCGGGATCACGCCGGGGCGTTCGTGTCCCGGGCTCTCCTCGCGGCGGTCCTCGCCCTCGGCTACGTGGCTGACACGCTGGCCGGCGAGCCGGACACCACGGTCGTGGAGCTCAAGCGACCGCGCCCGACGGCCTCCGCACCCACTTGAAGCGGTTGACCCGGCGAGGGCGCGCCGCTCCGGGGGAGTGGCCTCAACACACAGTGGGTCGCGTCGCTTCGCTACGTGGACACGGACCTCGACCGGCCACGCTGGCGGATGACCGCGAACTACCGGCTCGTGCCCACGCTGCAGCTGGGCGTCGAGATCAACCCGGTCGTCGGCGAGGTCGGGCCACTCGCGACCTGGTTCCTGCTCACCGAGACGGAGCGTCGGCCAGCGGTGTTCGTGGGCACCAGCTCGGACCGTATCGGATCCCCCGAGGGCACGCAGGCGTACTATGCGACCGCCGCCAAGTACCTGCCCGCCCTGCATCTCTCGCCCTATGCGAGCCTCAACTACTCGGAGTGGGACGATGGGTGGAACTTCCCCTTCGGGGCCAACGTTGAGCTCGGCCGGGGGTTCTCGATCCAGCCGATGTACGATGGCCAGCGCACACACTTGTTGGGCACGTATGCGACCGAGCGATTCAGCGCCACGCTGATCTGGGCGTGGCTCGAAAGCGCGGGCGCCGCCGTTTCGGTCGGCTTCTAAAGAGAGGCGATCTGATGAAGGGAACGTTCGGAGCGCTGGTGTTGGCCACCGCACTTGCATGGTCAGGTCTCGCAGCGCTCAACGTGGCGGCTGCACCTGCCACAGCCATCTGTCTCGTCTGCCAGGTGACCCACGGGGAGGCTGAGGCCGAGCCGGTCAAGGCCCTACGGAGCTTCGAGGGCAAGGAGTACGGCTTCTGCTCGGAGAAGTGCGCGAATGAGTTCGCGGTCGACC
>CAZADU010000276.1:0-2551 GCA_964483945.1 uncultured bacterium | reverse complement strand
GGGCTTCATGTTTGATAGTGTGGACCACATGATTCGATTGGACATGAGCGAGTTCATGGAGAAGCATTCCGTGGCGCGCTTGATCGGCGCGCCGCCCGGGTACGTGGGCTACGACGAGGGGGGCTATCTCACCGAAGCGGTGCGGCGCAAGCCCTACAGCGTGCTGCTGCAGCTTTTGGACGACGGCCGGCTCACCGATGGCCAGGGCCGCACCGTGGACTTCAAGAACACGCTGGTCATCATGACCAGCAATCTGGGCTCGGACGCCATCCTCGAGTTCGGCGAGAGCGACCGCGCTGAGATGGAGGCGATGGTGCAGCGCGCCATCCGCCAGCACTTCCGGCCGGAGTTCCTGAACCGCCTGGACGAGATCGTGGTGTTCCGCCAGCTCACGCGCGAGCAGATCCGCCACATCGTCACCCTGCACGCGGAGTCGCTGCGCCAGCTGCTGCACGAGCGCGGCATCACGCTTGTGCTCACCGAACCCGCTATTGATGCGCTCGCCGAGGAAGGCTACGACCCGCACTTCGGCGCCCGCCCGCTCAAGCGCACGCTGCAGCGACGCATCCAGAACCCGCTCGCGATGAAGCTCCTCGAGGGGGCGTTCAAGCCCGGCGACACGGTCGAGGTGGTCTATCACTCGGGCCAGTACGAGTTCCGTGCCACGAAGCCCACACGCACTCCGCAAGAGGCCACCGCATGAAGAGGAAGCTCGACACGTCGAACAAGCTGGGCCAGATCGTGTTCCAGATGAAGGACATCTCCGCGCGCATGAAGCCCGACGTGCGCGCGATCGTGGTGCGCGTCTACAACACGCTCGACGCCAACCAGGAGGACACCGGACTACGGTTCCGGCTGCGTGAGGACCTCGAGAAACTCGGGCGCGAACCGCAGCTGGCCGGCCTGGCGCGCCGCCTGTTCAAGGAGCTGCCGCAGACCTAGCCCGCCTCAAGCGCCCGGCTGGCTCCCGAACCCGCGGCCCGACTGCGGCCGGTAGAACACCACCTGGTTCTTGGGCGGGCGCTTGGCCTCGAGCAGCGCCTGGTTCGCGAGCCGCCACAGGTCCTGCGCGTTGTCGGCGTGGTCGGGGAACATGGCCACGCCCGCGCTCACGGTGACGTTGACGCGGTGCGCGCGGCCGTCCAGGCCCTCGAGCCGGATGGCGGTGTCCTCGACGGCGGCGCGCAGTCGCTCGGAGATGGCGATCACGTCACCCTCGGCCACGGGCGGGGTCAGGAGCACGGCGAACTCCTCGCCGCCCCAGCGCGCCACGGTATCGAACGGGCGCACACCGGCGCGCAGTGCGGCCGTCACCTGAACGAGCACCTGGTTGCCGGCTTCGTAGCCGAACGAGGTGTTGAATGACTTGAAGTCGTCGATGTCGCAGATCATGAGGGCGAGCGAGCTCCCCTCGCGCTGGGCACGGGCGATCTCGTTGCGGATCTGCAGGTCGTAGTACGAACGGTTGTACGCCGTGGTGAGCGGGTCCACGAACACCAGCTTCTCGATGCGCGTGGCGCGCTCGAGTACGCCGCCCGCGAACTCGGCGAGCAGTACCACCAGTGCGAGGTCGGCCGGCCGGAACGGGTCGGGCTCGGGGCCCAGCACCTCGAGGTGGCCGAGCGGTTGCCCGTCGCTGCCCGTGACCGCCACCGCCACCAGCGACCGGGCGCCTGCCGCTCGCGAGGGCACGGCGAGCGAGCTGGAGCGCTCGGTGTCGGGGCAGTAGAACAGCATGCCGTGGTGCTGGATGGCATCCTCGGCCAGCGAGGCGTCGAGCGGCTGGGTGTCAGGTGCGCCGGGATCATCCTCGCCGCGAGCGAAGTAGCGCACCTGATCGGATCCCAGCAGCTCGCGCCCCGCCTGGTCGAGTTGCTCACGCAGCCCGGCGCGGGTGGTGCCGGTTCGTGGGTCGGAGAACGTGAGCGGGTCGTCCAGCCGCACGAGCCTCCGGACCTGGTCGAGCCGCGCCGGCGCCTGCATCGGCAGCGCGCTCTTGGCCACGATGGTGACCCCATCGCGCAGCTGCGGTCCCGGCAACTGCAGCGTGATCACGTCGTGTTGTCCGCGCGGTTGGTAGCGCACCACCGGGGTGCCCGACAGCGCCTCGCTCGGTAGGCGCTTGAGCGCGCCCTGCTGCTCGAGCAGGTCGATCGCACGCATGGCGGCGCGCTCGACTTCGATGGCGATGCCCGAACGGAGTGCTCGCTGTACGCGCAACCGGTCCACGGACGGCAGTTCGTCCACCGGCAGCAGCCGCTCCAACAGGTCGCGAAAACCGATGTGCTGCTGCTTCATGGGCGCACCAGCCTCCTTGCGGGCTGCCCAACCACGGCGGAACTGCCTGAAAACACGGGGGGACTGCCTCTCGGGGGGGGGGTGTCGAGCGGGAGGTGGAGGCACGAGCAGGGCTGAAGAAAAGTGTAGCACACGCGCCTACAGCGAAGCCGTTATTGCACCACCACTATTCGCGCCCGCGCCGTGAGCTCGCCCTGCGTGAGCCGCAGCCAATGGAGCCCGAGGGCGAGTCGCGCTGCGGCGAGCGGCAGTT
>CAZADU010000275.1:0-5115 GCA_964483945.1 uncultured bacterium | reverse complement strand
TGGGCCAGCAGATCTCACCGCGGCATGCCGGCATCATCTCCAGCGTGCTGATGGGCGCGGCGTGGGGGCTGGGGGCCCTGCTCATCTACCCCATCGGTGCGATGGCCGACCAGGTGGGTCTCGAACGCGCGCTCATGGCGCTCTCGAGTCTGATCCTGGTGGGGTTCGCCTGCTCCACTCGCATCGGCATGCGCCCCGGCGAGGTGGTCGCGAACGCGTGAGCTCGGCGCTCGGCGGCCCGTTGGCCTAATTGCGCGAAGGGTCCATGCCCGAAGCCGACGGTTCCGGCGTGCGCGACTCCCGCGCCGGAGCTGGCGCGGCGGCGGGGCGCACCAGCCAACGCTCCGCCCACGACTGCAGCGACAACACCGCCCACAGCGTGCGGCCACGGTCCTCGGAGCCGTCCAGATGCGAGCGCACGAGTTGCTGTACCGCGCCGGGGTCCAGCACGCCCGCGGCGATAATGCGCGCAGGTGACAGCGCGTCGAGGACGAGGCCGCGCAGGGGGCCGCGCGCCCACGACGAGAACGGCGGAGAGAAGCCCTGCTTGCGGCGGTGCAGGATCTCGGCCGGCAGCAGCTTGGCGGCGGCCTGCTTGAGCGCCCACTTGCCGGTGGTGCCGCGCAGGCGCGCCGAGACGGGCAGGCTGAGTGCTTGCTCGACGAGTGCCGCGCGCAGGAACGGCGCGCGGGATTCGACGCCATGCGCCATGGTGCAGCGGTCCACCTTGGTGAGCAGATCCCCGGGCAGATAGGTCTCGAAGTCGAGTAACTGGTAGGCGGTCAATCCGGGCTCGCGGCCGGCGCGCACGAGGCTCATGTCGGTGAGCACGCGCTCCAGACGGCGCGCATGCGCGAGTGCCGCCTCGGCCGGTGCAGCGGCACGCAGCGCGGGTGACAGGAACGCCAGTGCTTCCTCGGGACGCGCCGTGCCGAACCACGCCAGGTGGCGCTCGAAGGGCGAGAGCCCGCGCACCGACAGGAAGCGTTCGAGCATGTGCGCAACCGAGACGTGCGTGTGCCGCGGGCGCAGTCGTCTCGCCCAGCCCAACAGCATTGACGCCACCGGCGCGGGCAGCCCCGACGCGATCGCGGCGTGGCGGTGGCCCAGGTAGGTGGGATAGCCGGCGAACAGCTCGTCACCTCCCTCGCCGGTGAGCACCACGGGCACCACGGTCGAGGCGACGCGGGCGAGCAGCCACGTGGGCAGAACGCTCGGGTCCCCGAGCGGCTGGTCCATGCGCGATGCCCACGTGCAGAACGCCTCCTCCCCCTCGCGCTCGGACATCACCACCTCGTGGTGCTCGGCGCCGATGCTGCGCGCCACGCGCGCGGCGAGCTGGGACTCGTCGTAGCCGCGGTAGTCGAGACGCATGCTGAACGTGGGGAACGAGCGGCCCCACGTGCGCCGGGCGAGCACGGCGACCAGGCCCGAGTCCACGCCGCCCGAGAGGAACACTCCGAACGGGACCTCGGCGGGCACGCGCGAGGCCACCGCGGCGGCCAATGCTTCGCCCGTCTCACGCACGAGCGTGTGCTCGTCCACGAAGGCCTCGTTCGGGTCGCGGCGCAGCAGGGCGTCCCACGGCCGCCAGTAACGCCGCGTGCGTTCGACACCGTCACGCAGTACCAGCGTGTGTGCCGGCGGCAGCTGACGGATGCCCGCGAAGGCGCAGTCCTCACCGGCGAAGGCGCCGTGCACGAGGTAGCGCACGAGTGAGGCGGGGGCGGGATCGCGCGACACCCACGGCAGCACGAGCAGCGCGGCGGGCTCCGACGCGAACGCGAAGCGGCGGCCGTGCGCGGCCACGAACAGCGGCTTTTCTCCGGCACGGTCGCGCGCCAGCGTCAGTGTGCGAGTCGTGCGGTCCCACAGCGCGATCGCAAACATGCCGTCGAGTGCCTCGGGGAACTCGTGCCCGCGCTCCTCGAAAAGATGCGGCAGCAGCGACGTGTCGGGGCCCGGTGGAAGGTCGTGGCCGCGCGCGCGCAGGCCCTGCTCCAGCTCGCGATGGTTGTAGATCTCGCCGTTGGCCACGCCCACGACATCCGCAGTCTCGCTTTCGAGCACGCGCGCCGGCTCTCGCGGCGCGACGATCGCCAGCCGCGCGATCCCCAGAGCGCATTCGCCGCCGTCCCAGACGGCCTCGCCAGAGGGCCCCCGGTGGCGCAGCCGCGCCACCATGGCGCGCACGAGGTCCAGCCGCTCGGGCGCGGTGAGGTCAGGGGCGATGAGGCCGGCGATTCCGCACATGCGAGAAACTCTCCGGGTCAGCGGGCCTGGCGCTGCCAGGCCACGAAGCGTCGGTCGCGGAAGATCTCGCCGTAGCCGGGCGGTGGCTCGCCCTCACGACGCTTCTCGCGGATGATGAACTCCGCGGGAGGGGCCGTGGCGGGATCGTCCACGAGGGTCCATTGCCCGCGCTCCCGCAGCAGCTCGCGGTAACGCACGGCGTAGTTGCTCGTGAGCGGATGCCCGAGGGCCGAGACCACGAGGGAGGGCCGCCCGAGTACGAAATCCGTGCCGGGACTATAGCAGTCCTCGTAGCGCAGCGCGCCCGGGCCGGCTGCGGCGATGGCACGGGCCAGCCGGTCGCCCGAGGTGGTGTGCGCGTACTCGCGCAGGGTCACCGCCCCCGCTGCCAGGAGCAGCGGGGTGAATGCCAGCACCGCGCCCAGCGCCCAGGCGGGCCGCCGGGCGCGTGCCCAGCCCTCGGCCGCCCACCAGGCCAGAGCCGGGAATGCGGGCAGCAGATAGGTGACGAGTTTCGAGTGCGAGAATGTGAAGAACAGGGCGGCGAACAGTACGAACCCGGCGGCGATGCGCGTCGCGCGCGAGGCCGGAGCGCGCCACGGCGTGACCAGCGACCACGGCAGCGCCCCACCCGCGAACACCGCGGGCACGAACCACCACGGCTGGTTGCGGTCGAACGAGCGGCTGGTGAGCCGTTCGAGCGACTCCTCGAGGAACGCGTAGCGCAGGTACTCCGGGTGGCGTTGGAGCGCCGCGGCGAACCAGACGCCGGGAATGCCCAGCGCCAGCAGCCAGCCCGGCGCCCACGCCAGCCAGCGCAGGGGTGCGAGCTCGCGCGCCACGACCGCGGCGGCGAGGCTGCCGCCCAGTGTCCACGCCAGCATGACGGGCCCCTTCACCAGTATCCCGAGGCCCACCGCCGTGAACATCAGCGTGCGCCGTGCGCGGCCGGGGCCGGACTCGCACTCGATTGCAATACCGGTCCACACCGCCGTCACACACAGCGTCAGCGGCATGTCGAAGATGACGTAGGCCGAGATCACCGCCGCAAGCGGGGCAGCGGCGAACAACGCCAGCGTGCGCCACTCATGCGCTGGGTCTGTCAGTCGCCGCGCGGTGCGCGCAAGCAGCACCAGCACCAGCAGCGAGGCGGCGATGGCGGGCAGGCGTGGCACCCACGGTGCGCGTCCGAACGCGCGGATCGCGAGCGCACCGGCGGCGAACAGCGCGGGCGGTTTGTCGAGGTACGGCACCCCCGCGAGGTGCGGCACGACCACGTCGCCATCGGCGGCCATCTCGGCGGCGACCTGCGCATTGCGTCCCTCGTCGGGATCCACGAGCGGGAACCACGCAGCGAGCGCGAGCGAGAGCGCGAGCGAGCACCCGATCACGAGTACCACGGCGTGGCGCGGACCGGTGGCGGGCTGGGGATTGGCGACGGGCGGGAGTACGGCGGAGTTCATGGACGTGGAATGAGACGGGCGCGGCGGCTCTCGCCGCCGCGCCCGATCAGATCAGGGTCGCCTACAGGACTTTGCGCGGACGGCCTGGGCCGCGCTGCGACGCGAACAGGGTGTTGAGGTACTGGGTCACCTCTTCGCGCACGATGCCCGGCAACACCGAGCGCACCTTGGCCTGGACACCGGCGCGCAGCTGCATCGTGATCGCGGTGTCGGCTCCGCTCTGCTTGAGCAGGCTTGGACGGCGGCCGCGGCGGCCGACGATGCCTGCCTTCTTCCGCCACGAATAGTAGGTGACCGGGGTGACGCCGAACTTCTGCTTCACCTCGATCGCGGTGAGGTTCTGCTTGGTGGCAGCGGCGAGGATCTCGGCCCGTTTCCCAACCGTGTAAGTCTTGCGCGGACGCTTCGCCATCGTTCCTCCCAGTAAGATTCTGCGCCAGCACGTTCGGGGTGACGTGCTCCTGAGGAGACGGGTAACCATATTCGAACCGGATGTCAATGAGATACGGCTTCATCGCGGTGTTTCAGGCGACGAATATGAAGTCTGACAATTCCTTCATACCCCTCAGGGTCAGGAAGTCGCGCCAGCGTTCCCGGGCCGGGGCGGCCATCATCGCCAGCACCAACGGGGGGCGAAGCAGCGGAACCGCCTCGGACGATGGCCGCCGGAGCTCATGCGAATGACCGATGCGGGAACCCAGCGAGTCCCGCCAACTCGCAAGGCTCTTTCCCACGCCGATCAACGTGGCGGGGCCGCGGCCGTGCAGGAATCCGCCGTCCAGGGCCCCGAGTTTGAGCGCGCGGAATCGTTCGTGCGTATAACGCGCATCGGTGCGGGTCGAGCTCCGGGGGTGCTGGCGCCAGCCGTAAAGCGGCTGCGCGACCTTGCCGAACCGAGCGCCTTCATCGAACAGCCGCACCCATAGGTCGAGGTCCTCGGCCCAGCCGAGATCCCGCCAGCCGCCGACCGATTCGAGCCGCGAATGCCGGATCAGGGCCGTGGCGTGGGCAAGCGGGCTGTCGATGAGAAGTTCACGACGCATGGACTCGTGATCGAGGAGCGAGTTGTGCCAAGCGGCCCAGCGTCTCATCCCGGCCCCCGAACCGTGCGCCGGGAACAGCCGCAGGCGCGAGCCGATCACGTCAAGGTCCGTGTGCGCTTCGGCGAACTCGAGCTGTCGCTCGAAGCGGGTTCGGTGGCTCAGGTCGTCGGCGTCGTGCCGGGCGACCCACGGTGCTCTCGCGAGTGACAGCGCCAGGTTGAGTGCGGCGGGCAGCCCACGCGCCTCGGTGTGACGCAGCACCAGCCGCGAATCGCGCCGCGCCGCCCGTTCGAGGATCTCGGCTGAGCCGTCGCTCGAGCCGTCGTCCACCACGATCACCTCGTGCTCGCTCACGG
>CAZADU010000274.1:0-7159 GCA_964483945.1 uncultured bacterium | reverse complement strand
GTGCCCGAGGCCACCGCGCAGCAGGTGGCGTGCGCCTGCACCGCGTGCGTGCGGCCGCGCACCACTTTCACGTGCGCGAGCAGCGCGGGATCGCACACCGACTCCGAGAGTCCGGGAGCGAGTGCCAGCACAGGCAGAACGTCGGGATGCGCTTCGCGCAGCCGGCGGCCCGTCTCGAGCAGAATATCCCCGTGCGAAGCCAGTTCGCCGCGGCGGCTGCCCGGCAACAGGCCGACGATGCGTTGTCCGGGTGCCGCACCCAGTTCGGTGCGGAACGCCGCCTCGTCCAGCTCGGGCGCCCGGTCGTCGAGCAGCGGGTGCCCCACAAACGTGGCGCGCACGCCTGCCTCGCGGAACAGCGCCTCCTCGAACGGGAACACGACCGCGAGCCGGTCCACCCACGCCGCCATCGCATGGGCCCGCTCGGCGTGCCACGCCCACACCTGTGGCGCGATGTAATAGAAGATGCGCGCACCGCGGCGCTTGAGCAGCGGGCCCAGTCGCAGGTTGAAGCCGGGGTAGTCCACGAGCACGACGGCATCGGGCTGGAAGCGGTCGAACTCGTCGAGAAGCCGGTCGCGCGTGCGGAACAGCAGCGGCAGTTTGGCGAGGATGCCGCTGAAACCGATCACGGCGAGGTCCTCCTGGGGCACCACGGTCTCGGCCCCGGCCGCGCGCAGCTGAGGCCCCGCAACGGCGCGCACGCGCACGACACCGAACGAACGCAGCGCACGCACCAACCGGGCCGCGTGCGCATCCCCCGAGGTCTCGCCGGCCACGACGAGCAGCCGCCGTTCCCGGGCCGGGTCCCCGCTCAGGCCAGCGACCACTGCCGGGCGCGAGCGCGCATCGCCTCGCGCACCTGCTCGGCGACCGCGAGCGCGTCGCGGCCCGCGCGGGCTGACGCCGCGCCTGTGCCGTCCCCGCGCAGCGAGCGTACGAAGGCCGACAATTCCAGCGTCAGCGGCTCCCCCGCGCCGATGTCCAGCTTGGTTCGCTTGATGCCAGCCAGCAGTGCGAACGGGTCCACGTGGCCGGGCTTGAACGAACCCGGGTCCTTGATGACGAACGCCTCACCGGCCTTCTCGAACAGGTCCACGCTCACATACGAGTTGCGCGTGAAGAACCGGATGCGCCGCAGTCGCTCCACCGACACGCGGCTCGCGGTCAGGTTCGCCACACAACCGTTCGCGAACTCCAGCCGTGCGTTCGCGATGTCCTCGGTGCTCGACAGCACCGCCACCCCGACGGCCGACAGGTCCTTGGGCGTCTGGCCGGTCAGGTGCAGCACGGCGTCGATGTCGTGGATCATGAGGTCGCCGACGACGTCGATGTCGAGCGAGCGCGGCTGGAACGCGGCCAGCCGGTGCGCCTCGATGAACTTGGGCTCCTGCACGAACGGGCGGGCCGCGAGCAGCGCCGGGTTGAAGCGCTCGACCTGGCCAACCTGAAGTACGCGGCCGGCCCGCTCGGCCGCGGCGATCATCGCGTCGCACTCGGCGACCGTGA
Source organism: uncultured bacterium (assembly GCA_964483945.1). Lineage (GTDB taxonomy): Bacteria > Eisenbacteria > RBG-16-71-46 > RBG-16-71-46 > RBG-16-71-46 > JAIOPA01. The sequence continues at coordinate 5,650 of CAZADU010000274.1, read as the reverse complement.
CCGCCATCGGCTTCTCCACCAGCACGTGACAGCCGGCGGCCAGCGCCTGCAGCGCGGCCTCCAGGTGCGCCACCGTCGGGGTGGCGACGGAGACTGCCTCGCACTCGGCCAGCAGGGATTCCGGCGACGTGAACACGCGGCCGCCGAACTGCTTCGTCACCGCCTCGGCGCGGTCGCGCGATCGGTCGTACACACCGACCAGCTCCGCCTCCTTGAGGCTGCCGTAGACGCGCGCGTGCTTCTCACCCCACACTCCCACGCCCCACACGCCACAGCGCACCTGTTCCACGTGCTCCCTCCCGTGTCTAGTGTCCAGGCTAGCGCGTGATACCGCGCACGGACGTCTCGCAGAACCGCGCGAAGTGTTCGGCTTCGGGGATGCCGTTCAGTTCGCGGCGGATGGTCTCGACCGCGCGGGCCGACGTGGTCCCGTCGCGGAAGAAGATGCGGTAGGCCCGCTCCAGTGCGCCACGCGACTCGCGCGAGAACCCGCGCCGCTCGAGGCCGATGCTGTTCACTCCCGCATTGCGCGGGGGACTGCCCGCAGCCTTCACGAACGGCGCAACATCCTGCGAGACGCGGGAGCCACCGCCGATCATGCAGTGCCGGCCGATGCGCGTGAACTGATGCACGACCGTGCCGCCGCCGACGATGGCCCAGTCATCCACCACCACATAACCCGCGAGCTGCACCGCATTCGCGATGATCACGTGTGAGCCGATGCTGCAGTTGTGCGCCACGTGCGAGTAGGCCATGAACAGCCCATGGCTGCCGATGCGCGTGGACTCGCCCGGCTCGGTAGCCAGGTTCGCGGTCATGTACTCGCGGAACACGTTGTGGTCACCGACGGTGAGGAACGAGGGCAGACCGGAGTACTTGAGGTCCTGCGGCGGCGAGCCCAGCACCGCGCCGTGATGCACGTGGTTGTCCGTGCCGAGGGTGGTCCAACCCGTGACGAGCGCATGCGAGTCCACGCGCGTGCGGTCGCCGATCGTCACGTAGGGCCCGATCACCGCGCCCGGACCGATCTCGATGTCCACGCCGAGCTGCGCGGCCGGGTCCACGAACGCGGCCGGATGAACGCGCACGCTCATGGCCGCTTGTCCACGACCGTGGCAAGCAGTTCGGCCTCGGCCACGAGCTGGCCGTCCACGAACGCCTCGCCGCGCATCTTCATGGTGCGCCGCTTCACCGACAGTAGCGTGAGCTGGAACCGCAGCTGGTCGCCAGGCACGACGGGGCGGCGGAACTTCGCGCCGTCGATGCCCATGAAGTACATGAGTTTGTTGCCGGGATCCTCCACCGAATTCAGCATGAGCATGCCGCCAACCTGCGCCATGGCCTCGAGGATGAGCACCGCGGGCATGACCGGCTGGCCCGGGAAGTGCCCCTGGAAGAACGGTTCGTTGATGGTGACGTTCTTGAACCCCTCGATGCTCCGCCCCTCCTCGATGCGCGTGATGCGGTCCACGAGCAAGAACGGGTAGCGGTGCGGCATGAGATCCATGATCGCCGTGGTGTCCCATTCCTCGGGCGGACCTCCGGCGCGGCGCCCCGGTAGCGGCAGCGTCTCCTTGAGACGCTTCACGAACGCCACGTGCCCCTGATGCCCCGAGCGCCGCGCGATGACGTGCCCGAGCAGCGGACCGCCGAGGATGAACAGATCACCGATCAGGTCCAGCACCTTGTGGCGCACGAACTCATCCGGCCAGCGCAGGTGCTCGTCATTGAGGATGCGGTCGGCGCCCACGACGATGGCACTCTCGAGCCGGCCGCCTTTGATCCAGCCCGACTCGCGCAGCAGCTGGAGGTCGCGCTGCAGTACGAACGTGCGCGCCGGCGCGATCTCGCGCAGGAACGACTCGGGCGTGATCTCGAGGCTCAGTTCCTGCACGCCGATGAGCGGGTGGTCGTACTCGATCATGAAGGTGATGCGGAAGCCCGAGTGCGGCACGGCCGACAACTCCACACCGCGGTGCGCCCAGTGCACCGGCTTGCTCACCTTGATATGGCTGGTGGGCTTGTCCTGCTCGACGATACCGGCGGCCATGAGCGCGTTTGCGATCGGGGCCGCGCTTCCGTCGTGGCCCTCCGGCACCTCCATGGTGCTGGTCTCGATGATGAGATTGTCGATACCCAGCCCCGCGACCGCGGCCAGCACGTGCTCCATGGTGTGCACCTGCACGCCAGCCTGCTGAAGAATCGTGCGCCGGCCCGCGACCGGGTCGAAATGCGCGTTCTCGGGACGCACACGCACCTCGGGCCGGTTCGGCAGGTCGGTGCGGACGAAGCGAACTCCGTGACCGACCGGCGCCGGCAGGAAGCGCATGACACCCTGTTCGCCCGTATGCAGCCCCACGCCCTCGATGCTGGCGACGCCCTTCAACGTCCGCTGCGGCCTTCCGCTCAACGCACGCTCTCCTTGTGGCTCTCCTCCAGCTTGTCCACCCGAGCCTCGAGCCGCTTGGTGCGGTCGAACAGGAGTGGCAGCCGCTGCAGGTAGGCATTGATGCGTTTGACCAGCGTCAACGGGGAGGCCGGCGTGCCGAACACGCTTGTTCCGGCCGGGACGGACTTCGTCACACCGCTCTGCCCGCCGACCTGTACGCCCTTTCCGAGCCGGACGTGCCCGCTGACTCCGGCCTGTCCGCCGATCGTGACGTAGTCCTCGAGTTCGGTGCTGCCCGAGATCCCCACCTGTGCGACGATGATGCAGTGGCGTCCGACCACGACGTTGTGCCCGATCTGAACGAGGTTGTCGATCTTGGTGCCGTCACCGATGCGCGTGCTGTCGGTGGTCGCACGGTCGATCGTGGTGTTCGCCCCGATTTCGACGTCGTCACCGATCAGCACGTTCCCGACCTGCGGCACCTTGTGGTAGCGCCCCTCGTCGAATGCGAACCCGAAGCCGTCCGCGCCGATGACCGCGCCCGCATGCAGGATACAGCGGTCCCCGACGGCGCACTCCTCGCGCAGCACCACGCGCGGGTAGAACAGGCACCCCTCGCCGATCGTGGCCTGGATGCCGACGTAGCAGCCGGACATGAGCACCGAGCGCGGACCGATGCGGGCGCCCGCCTCGACCGTGCAGTGCGGACCGATGGACGCGCCCTCGCCGATATGCGCCGCCGGTGAGACGACGGCGGTCGGGTGCACGCCCGGCAGCGGCTGGTACAGCTCCGGCCGGAACAGGCGCACAGCCTTCTGGAACGCCAGGTACGGGTGGTCGACTTGTAGAATGGGCACCGGGGCCTGACGCGGAGTGCGGTCGCAGATGACCGCCGACGCACGCGTCTCGCTCAGGTACCCCTCGTATCGCGAGTTGGCGAGGAACGTCACATCCCCCGGCTGGGCTTCGCGGATGCCGGCGACGCCACGGATGACCATGGCCTCGTCTCCGATGACCGTACCGCCCAGCTCGATGGCGAGTTCGCCCAGCGTTCGCGTACTCATGGGTTCCCTCCCGTCACTATTTGACGCCGGCGGCGGCGTTCGCGGCCAGCTCCGCCAGCACCTCGTTCGTCAGGTCGAGGTTCTTGTCCGCGTACATGATGAACCCCGACGCAGCGTCCAGAACGAGCTCGATGCCCTTCGAGCCGGCGATCTTCTCGACCGCGCGGCGCACGAGCGTCACGATCTCCTCCGTGGCTCTCCCGTTCTCCTGCGTGGCGCGCCCGTTCGTGCCCCAGATCTCCTGGATGAAGGTCTCGTACTCGCTGATCGCGCGCTGCAGCGCGGTTTCCTTCTCCTGGCGCTTGAGCGAGGACAGCACCGGGCTCTGGTCGCGGACCTCCTTGCGCAGATCCTGCACCACCTTCTCCTTCTCGGCGGCCTCGTCGCGCCAGCCCTGCACCTGGCGGTCAAAGCGCTGCTGCGCCTCCTGGGCGAGCTTGAACTCGTTCCAGATGCGCGCGGAGTCGATATAGCCGATCCGGGTCTGGGCGCGGGCCGGCAGCGCGAACAACGCCGTGAGCGCGAGCCCGGCCGCGAATAGCGACCGGAGCCACGCGCGCCGTGAGCGAGGGGGCATCGCGGCCTCCTAGAAGTTCACGTTGCCGAGCATGAAATGCCCGGTCCATCGCGGCCCGTCGTCGCGATGGAAGCCATAGCCGTAATCGAACCCGATATTGCCAAGCAGTGGGATCTCCATACGAAAACCGAGGCCCACGCCCACCTTGAGGTCGAACGGCTTGATCTCGGGACGCAGATCCCAGACGTTACCCGCGTCGAAGAAGAATACACCATGCAGCGGGTGGGCGATCGGGAACTGCTGCTCGATGGTGAGCAGCCCCAGATAGCGTCCACCGGGGTAGCGCGTCTTCTTGAAACCCGCGACCGTGCTGTCGATCGGCGCGCCGGTGGAGTCCCGCTCCACCCGGTAGATGGGGTCGGTGCGGACAAACTTCCCGGGCACGATCTGGTAGTCCTCGTAGCCGCGCAGCGGATCTGACGTGCTGCCACCGCCGAGGCGGAAGCGAGCGTAGTCGGGCACGATATCGCTGCGCCACGGGTAGCCGTTCACGGTGCCGAGGCGCACGCGCACCATCGTCGTGATGCGTTTCAATACCGACGGCAGGTAGGCGCGGCCCTCCCACCGGTGCCGGTGGTAGTTCAGGTCGCCACCGAACGGACCACCCGTGTATTCCACGTTGCCCGTCAGCCGCGTTCCCTTCGTGGGGTAGAACGGATTGTCCGTGCTGTTGCGGATGAAGTTGGCCTCGGCCGTGCTGCTGATGTCCGTCTGCCCCAGGGTCACGCCGTTGAGCGTGATCCCGGGCTGGACGCGCGTGAACGTGAGCCCTTCCAGCGTGTACGAGATGGACCCGCGCGAGTAGTCGGGCCACGGCAGCGGGCGCCCGATGCGGCCCGACATCCCGAGCCGCTTCTGGTCGTACTCCGGCAGCACGCGGAATGTGTTGTAGGCCGAGAACCCGAGCAGCGTGGGCGTATCGCGAAACCACGGCTCGGTGAAGCTCAGCTGGTAGTCCTGCCGCCGGCCGCCGCGCTCGAGATGCAGCTGCAGGGTCTGGTTGTTGCCGAGCACGTTGTTGTGCGCCAGCTCGAGGAAGCCAGTCAGCCCGGCCTCGCTGGTGAATCCCGCGCCCGCGGACGCCGTGCCGACCTGTTTCTCCTCGATCTTGAACACGAGATCCACGTCCGTGCTCTCGGCTGGCGTGAAGTCGGGGATCACGTTGCTGAAGATGCCGAGGCGCATGACATCGCCCTGGCTGCGCATGAGCGCCGAGCGCCGGAACTGGTCGCCCTCGTGCACGGAGATCTCGCGGCGAATGACCTTCTCGCGAGTCCCCTTGTTGCCGGTGATGCTGATGCGGCGGACGTGCGAAGGTCCGCCCTCGGTGACGGCGAACGTCACGTTCACCGCCGAGTCGCGCACCACCTCCTCGCGGGGCTCGATGCCGACGTAGAGGTAGCCGTGCTCGGCGTACTCGCCGTAGGCGGCGCTGACGGCCGCCTGGATGCGGCTCTTGTTGTAGAACGGCCCGGGCTTGCGCGACCAGCCGCGCTCGAGCATCTCGAGCGGCAGCACCTTGTTGCCAGTCCACGCCACGGTGCCCTGGCGGTAGAGGCGTCCCTCGGTGATGCGCACCGTGAGCGTCAGCTCGCGCGGCACCCCGCTCGGCGACAGCAG
>CAZADU010000273.1:0-4279 GCA_964483945.1 uncultured bacterium | reverse complement strand
CTACCAACTGAGCTAGGGTGGCAAAGCCTGCAGGGCCCACACGGGCCGCACCGGCCGAATCCAGTACCACGCCGGGGAAGCCAGCGTCAATCCCCGCAGCGGCCACCACTTGCCCCGACTGGACCGAGCTGCGACGGGCTACCGAGCACTCAGGCCTCGGGCCCCCTCCGCCGACGTTCGGGACGAGCCCCGCGCCGGTCCGCGAGCCGCCGGCGCTCCTGATTGGCCATCACCGGCAGCGTCACGGCAAACACGCTCGACCATTCATCCTCGGTGCGCACCCGGATCTCGCCACCGTGCTCGCGCACGATCTGCTGCGCCACGCCCAGCCCCAGCGCAGCCCCGGTGGCTCCGCCCGAGCCGAAAGGTGCGAACAGCTGCTCGAGCACGTCGCCTTCGGAGCGCGATCGATCGTGGATCACCTCGAGCACCACGAACGCGCCTGCGCGGCGTGTCTCGATGCGCATGCGGCCTCCGACGGGCACCGACTCCAATGCGCACGACATGATGTTCTCGAGCACGCGCCGGATGCGCGCGGCATCCAGCAGCAGTGTGGGCAGATCGGGTGCGAGCTTCTTGACGAGCCGCACGCGGCGGCGCGACAACGACTCGCTCGCCGCACGCAGAGCCTCCTGCGCCACGTCGTTGAGCGCCTCCATGCGCAGGCGCGGCCGGCTGAGTCGCGCGTACGCCGACTGCTCGTCCATCAGCAGCTGCAGCCGCCCGGCCTCACGCTGCACCGCTTCGAGGTACTCTCGGCGCGGGTCGTCCTCGGGTAGTTCGCGCAGCGCGCGCGCGGTGAAGGCGGCCATCGAGGCGAGCGGCGCGCGCGCGTCATCGGCGACCCGTGCGGCCATCTCGCCGACCGCTGCGACACGGTCCTGTTCGCGCAATCGCGAGGCGAGGTCCTGATGCCGGCGCTCGGCCGACCCCAACTCGTCGAGCCGTCGCGCGTGCTCGAACACCAGCGCGGCATGATCGGCGAGCGTGGCGACCAGCTCGAGGTCGCCGCGTTCCCACTCCGGGCTCGAACCCTGCCGTTCTGGACCATCCCACGCAACGAGCACGCCAAGCAGCCGGCCATATGCGGTGACGGGCTGGAACGCCCACACGCTGACGTCGCCGGTGCCCTCGGCCGGAGGCCCTGGGAGTTCGGCTGCGCCCGCGCCGGCGATCGCGCGCGGGCCGCGCGCCGCCTCGGCGGCCGCCAGCTGGAGTGCACGGGCCTGCGGCTCTCGCGTCCCCGCCGGCCCATGCGAGAGCTCCAGCGCCAGCACGCCGTCCTCGCGCCAGCGATAGAACGCCGCATGCCGGACCTGGAGCGCCTGGGTGGCGAGCCGCACGAGCGCATGCGTCGCCTCGGCCACATTGGCGGCACTCACTGCGAGGCGCGCGAACTCGGCGACGCCCGAAGAATGACGCGCACGGCGTCGCGCGTCCGCCGCACGTTGTTGCGAGGTCAGCGACAGTTGCCCGGCAAGCGAGAGCCACGCCAAATCGGGCTCACGCACGGGACGCGCCGCGAGCCCGAGCACGAGCAGCCCGTGAAAGCGCGACCCGCGTCGCAGCGCCACCACGCCGATACGCGTATGCTTTGCCCACGGCGCAGTCGCGTGTTCGGAGCCGGCGCCCGTGGCCGGTTCCCCTGTGCGCCACGCCGCTTCACACGCACCCGTGAGCGCAGTGACCGGACTCGACCACGCGGTCGCGCGTTCGGGGCCCTCGCTCAGCGACGGCGGTGCGCGTCGCGCGCGCGCCACCGCGGCGGCGAGCGTCACGTCGGCATCGGGCGACGCCAGTGAGCGCCACACCTCGAGCAGCCCGCGGCGTTCATCCCAGCGCGCGAGCCACGCCTGCGCGGCAGCCCCTGCCGCGGGGTGGAGTGCGGCGGCGAGCAGCGCGCGTTCCAAGGCGTCCAGATCGGCCTCGCACTCGAACAGCGCGGCGAGCGCGGCCGGGTCCGGGGCCGGCTCGGAAGGGACCGGTCGCGAGGAAGTCGGAGGCATCGTCCTCGTCATCGGCCCGTCGGGCCGATGCCTTCAGGGATCGTCTCGGCCACTCCTTCGCTGGCACTCACATGGCTTTGCAGCACGCCGCCATCATCGCCCATTCCAATGACTTCCGGCCTGGACCTGCGAAGGCGCCTCAACTCCAGCGCAACCTCGATCGGCAAGAGTCCACGCTTGACCCGCGGGCGGTGAGCATGGAACGTTGCCCGCCCCCGCTCGGATCTCTCCACTCACAACCGGGAGCTCTTCTTGGAACCGTCCGCGCCCACCCCGCAACAGATCGAGATCGGCTTGCACGAACGCGAGGCCGAGGGCATTTATTCGAATCTGGTTTTCATTGCCCACAGTCCGAGCGAGGTCATCTTCGACTTCGCACGCGCGCTGCCGGGGCTGCCCAAGCCGCGCGTCTTCGCGCGCATCATCATGACACCGCAACACGCGAAGAGCCTGCTGCAGGCGCTCGAGCAGAACCTCGGCAACTACGAGAAGCAGTTCGGAGCCATCGTGGTGCCAGGTGCCGGACGCGACAAGGGCGAGGCGATCGGCTTCACGAGCCACGTCCAGCCGGACGCGTGAGCCGCGACCGCTTGAGCTTGCGCGGCTAGCGCGCGAACATCTCCGCCAGTTCCGCGTCGGCACGCGGGGCCACATCAAGCAACGCGGCCAACGCGGCGGGTGGGCGCACCGGGCGCGCCTTGCGGTTCACCACGCAGTGCTCCGTGTACCCGAGCGCGCAGCACGCGCCGTCCTCGCCCACGATGCGATACCCGAACCGCAGCGTGGCGCGACTCACGTCGAGCACACCGGTCTCGATGGTGACACGCTCGTCGTAGCGTGCCCCGCGGAAGTAACGGCAGCGCGCATCCAGGACCGGCAGCAGCACGCCGTCCTCCACCTCGACGTCGCGATAGCTCCGCCCCAGCGAGCGCATCATCTCGGCACGGCCGATCTCGAACCAGCGCAGGTAGTTCCCGTAGTAAACCCAGCCCATCTGGTCGGTGTCGCCATAGCGCACGCGCAGTTCGAACCGGTGCATCACCACTCCTCGGGCGGAGCGGGGACCGGTCCCTCATCGTCGTCGAGCGTTCCGGGCACGCGCGGCGCGGTCTTCCACCGCCGGTGCAGCCAGAACCACGACTCGGGCCGCTCGCGGATGATCGCTTCGAGCATGCCGGTGTGGCGGCAGGTCAGGTCGAGCACGTCCTGCGCGTGATCGGCGCGGCCCACGGGCACGATCGGCGGGTAGAAGCGAGCCTCGTAGCGTCCGTCGGGGCCGCGCAGGCAGGTACCGAACACGAGCGGCGCCCCGCTCGCGAGCGATAACCAGGCTGGCCCCGCCGGCGTGCTGGCGAGGTGGCCGAAGAACGGCACGAACACCCCGTCGCGGCGGGCGTCCTGATCGGCCAGCATCGCCACGGCGCCACCCGCGCGCAGCCGGCGCAGCGCACCGCGCACGCCAGCGCCGATCGGCAACTGGTCCACGCCGGCCGATTGCCGGAGCTGCGCGATCCACTCGGTCGCACCCGGATTCGACATGGGTTTCACGACGAACGCGATTGGCATCATCTGCGACATCACCGCGCCGAGCAGCTCGAAGTTGCCGAGGTGCCCGGTGAGGAACAGCACGCCGCGGCCGCGCGCGCGTGCCGCGTGCACGTGCTCCTCGCCCTGAAAGCGGCTGAATACCCGGTCGCGCGGCGCGCGAGCGAGGGACGGCAGCCGCGCGTAGTCCGCCGCCACCCGGCCCAGTTCGCGGTAGTGCTCGGCCAGCACACGCGCGCGCCAACGGTCGTCCCGACCCGGGAACGCGCGCTCGATGTTCGACTGCGCCACGCTCTTGCGCACGCCCAGGGCACCCATGGCTGAGCCGAGCAGCGCGCCGGTGGCGAGTGCGATGCCGCGCGGCAGGGTCGCGAACAGGCCCGCGACCACGTGCAGCAGTGCGGTTTCCGCGAGGTGCGACGCCTTCATCCGCGGCGCCTCGCCCAGCGGCCGCCGGGATGCGGAACGGCGATGCCGCTCCACTGCAGCCGCAACAGCCGCGCGAGGGTCTCCGCCACGGTGGCACCCGACGCCTCCGCCAGCGAGGTCACGTCACGCGGCACGGCGCCCAGGGCGGCCTCGAGCCGTGACTCGGGCGTGTGCGCCGCTTCCCGGAGTGGTGGAAGTGCCGCCAGCACATCGGCCGCGTCGGCGCACGGCCGAGCCCCCCGGCGCAGCAGCGCCAGCGTGCCCTGCGCTCCGGGCCGGTCCACGTCGCCCGGCACCGC
>CAZADU010000272.1:0-1794 GCA_964483945.1 uncultured bacterium | reverse complement strand
CGGTCGCGGCGCGCACGTACGGGGCGAACACGCCGAGCGCGGCCGAGAGCCCGGCATCGGCGCTCCAGCGCTCGTCGATCACGTCGAGGTCCGGTGTGAAGCTCTGCGGCGTCGAGTCGGCGCGCGAGCGCAGCCAGTCGTAGCGCGCGCCGCCATCCAGCCGCAGCACGCCCCGGCGCACGGCACTCGCCACGCCGCCGGCCAGCACGTCGCGGCGAGCGGGCGGCACGGACTCGCCCGCCTGCTGCACCGCGGACGTCTTCGCCCCCGACACGTTGTATACCATGATGTCCGTGGTGCGCGGACCGCTCGTGGACTCCTGCCGGTATTCGCCGTATACGCGCGTCGCGCCGTGGCACACCGAGGGCTGCACGCTCGACGACCACGTCGTGATGCGATCGTCCGCACGCGTGCTCTTGGTGCCCACGAAACGCCCGCGCAGGAACTGGCTGTCGGTCACGGACTCGACGAAATCGGTGCGGAAGCGCTGCCGCACGCCAAGCAGGCGCGCCTCGGAGCGCAGGTCCGCGGACGGGAACTTCCACTCGAACCGCGTCGCCTCGCGCGACTGGAGCGGGTATTCGGCGGTGGAGCCCGCGGCGTCGTTGAACGCGGGTAGTTCGATGTCGCGCGCGGCGTGGCGCGTGTGCTCGAGGTCCAGCCACGAGGCACCGAGCTTGGCCTGCACGCGGCCGCCCAGGTCCTCGTCGCGGTAGCCGCTGTGCGGCACCGAGCCGGTGGGCGTGACGAGCGCCTCGAGTCCGCCGAGGCCGGCCGACACCTCGGCGCCGAAGCCGGGTGTCTGGGCGCGCACGCGCGCCATGGCGCCTCGTTCGTTCCCGGGCCCGCCGGTGCGACCGGCAAGCATGAGCGCCATTCGGCGCGCGCCGGTGAGCTCGCGGTGCGTGTGGAGTTCCACGACGCCGGCGAGCGCGTCGGATCCGTACTGCGCGCCGCTACCGCCCAACTGCAGCTCGACCGACTCGAGTTTCTCGACGGGCACAAGCGACGTCTGGGCACCGTGGCCGCGGCCGCTCTGCAGCCGCACACCGTCCACCAGCACGAGGACGCGCTCGCCCGACATGCCGCGCAGCGCCACGCGCGAGGCCCACGGCCCGGTGCGCGTCAGGTCGAGCCCGGGGGCCGCGAGCAACGCGTCGGCGGTGGTCGCGGGTTGAAAGCGCACAAGCGTGCTGCGGTCCATGCGCACCGACGTGACCGCGGGCCGGTCGTCCGCGTTCAAGCGGTCGGCGTTCACGCGCACGGCGGGCAGCATCGTGACGGTGTCGGCCATGACGAGCGGGCGGGCTGGGGCGGCCGGCGCCGCGACGCTGTCGGCGGAGGCGATCGGGCGGGCCAGCGCGGAGTCCGCGCCCGCGCGCCCGAAGGAAGCGGGAAGTGAATCCATCGCGGCGGCGCTCTCCCATTCCGTCGTCCCGTTCCCATCCTGTGCCGCCCGGGCGGCACCGGTCGCATGCTCCGGAGCCATCCTCACGGGGTGCGAGCCCTTCGCGTCCGCGCCGTGAAGCGCAAGAAGCGACGCGAGCAAAGCACAACCGGCCGGGATCCTCGCGACGCGGGTCGCCTCATGGAATGCACGCAGATTCACGTCCACAATGTGACGTGATACGCGACTCGCGACCATTCGGAGTGTTGCGGATGCCGCTCTACGTATCACTACGGAGCGTGCGATTCGCCCTTCGCAGCGTAGCTATTCCCGGCGCTCCACCAGCCCCTCGCGAATCGCGAGCTGTGTGAGCAGCGCGATCGAGCGCAGCTCGAGCTTGCGCATGA
>CAZADU010000271.1:0-3108 GCA_964483945.1 uncultured bacterium | reverse complement strand
CCAGGACTACCCGGTCGCGTACGGCTCCGACGCAGGCGTTCGCTACACCCACTCCCTCACACAGGACGCCGTGCGCGGCACGTCGCTTTACGACGGTACCGAGTACTACTTCGCGGTCACGTCCTATTCGTACAACCCGACCGGCCTGCCCAAGGTGCTCGAGAACTCGCAGGCCGTCGTGCTGGTGACCCCGCAGCGAGCCGCATCCGGCACCGATCTCGCCACGGCATCGGCGACCGATGTGGCCCACCTGCTCAAAGACACGGCCCGCGCGCCGGCCACGGACGTGGTTACCGTGGAGGTGGTGAATCCCGAATTGGTCACCGGTCATGTGTACAAGGTGGAGTTCGCCGCGACGAACCCCCTGTTCTCCGGAACCGTCGGGACCGACACCGCCACGGTCAAGCACTCGTGGTCGCTGGTGGACAGCACCGAAAACCGGGTTGTGTTCTCCGGTCAGATCAATCGGCGCGGCGACGAGGACTACCTGGTGTCGGACGGCATCCGTGTGAAGGTGGCCGGCAAGTACTTCCCGCAGTTCCAGGAGGCGGCGTATCGGAACATCGACGCCGCTCACCGGCGGGCGTTGGGTGAGGTGAACTGGGGCGGGGAGTCGTTCAACGGCGGCGCCGGCTTCGGCTACTCGTTCTTCGGTGGGACGCTGGATCCCGCGGTCGTGTCCACGGACTCGTTCACGACCATCCAGTTCCGCTTCAACGGCACACAGAAGGCGTACCGATTCCTGCGACTGGAGCGGGCCAGTGACGGAGCGCCCCCGCCACAGGGGCGGTCCTATCTGTTCGGCGGCTACGTCGACGTGGGGTTCCAATGTTGGGACGCCACGAACGACGAACAGTTCGAGGCCGCGTTCGTGGAGCGGTGCTTCACGGCCGACGACGGCACGATCCTGCCCCCCGCCTCGCAGCCCGCCACGTTCGATTCGACATGGGCGCCGGACGATGGCGCGGTAGGCGGCCGCGAGTACCTGTTCGCATTGCGTCGTGCGTATGCCGGTGTGGTCAAGCCCGAGACCGGTTACGACGGAGCCATCGCCGACGACTCGCAGGCGCTCCTGTACGCGCTGTGGAGCCGCCTGCGTGCCGCCACCGACGTGATCGATCCCGCGGACCAGTTCGAATTCGTGTTCGCGAACCCCGCCACGGACAACGACGTGTACGTGTTCGACACGCAGGCGCTTCAGCAGGGCAACACCGCACTGGCCAAGGGCAGCCTGAGCAGCATTCGCGCAGTGCCCAATCCCTACTACGCGCGCTCGAACTACGAGCTCGACCAGTTCAATCGCAAACTCCGGTTCATGAACCTGCCGGAGAGCTGCAAGATCCGCATCTACAACCTCGCTGGACAGCTGGTGCGAACGCTGGACAAGACCGATGCGACCACGTCCATCGTGACGTGGGACCTGTTCACCGAGAACCAGCTGCCGATCGGCAGCGGCGTCTACATCTTCCATGTCGAAGCCCCGGGCGTCGGTGAGTACACCGGCCGCGTCGTGGTGTTCATGGAAAAAGAACGCCTGAACAGCTTCTGAGGAGCCCAGACCATGACCGCGCATGACACGCAGAGAGGAGACCGGACGATGAACCGTCTGGCCATTCGGGCGCTCTGTCTGGCGGCCTTGCTCGCGCTGGTGGTGACCAGCGCCTGGGCCGGCTCTGACGAGCGAAAGGGGACCTCCGGGGCCCCCGAGCTGCTGATCCCCGTCGGTCCGCGCAGTTCCGCCATGGGCGGAGCGGCATCGAGTGACGTCACCGGGGTGGAGTCGATCTATTGGAATCCGGCCGGGTTGGCGGGGCTGGAGCGCACCGAGGCGCTGTTCACGCACACAGCCTATTTCGCCGGGATGGACGTGAACTACGGCGCGCTCGCCGTGAAGGCCGGCGGGTTGGGCGTGCTGGGGTTCAGCGCCAAGGTGCTGTCGATCGGCGAGGTCATCGTGACCACGGAGACCGCGCCCGACGGCACCGGCGAGACCATCGATCCGACGTTCACCGTGCTCACGACCTCGTGGGCACGGCAGTTCACCGATCGTGTGAACTTCGGAGCGTCGTTGAACTTCGTGAGTGAGCGGATCCTGAGCATGTCGGCCAGCGGTGTGGCAATGGATTTCGGTGTGCAGTACACCACCGGCTGGAACGGCATGGTGTTCGGGATGACCATGAAGAACTTCGGCACGTCCATGCAGTTCACAGGCGAGAACCTGAACGTGAATGTGCCACCCCCGGGTTCCGACCCGGCCGCCGAGAATCGCACGCTCAGCTTCTCGAGCTCCAAGTTCGAGATGCCGTCGTACTTCACGCTTGCCGCCGGATACGACGCCTGGCGGCAGGGGGAAAGCGCGTTGCGGCTCCGGGGTTCCTTCCAGAACAACAACTTCGTCGGCGACAACTACACCGCCGCCGCCGAGTACAACCACAAGGATCAGTTCGCGCTGCGCGGGTCATGGTTCGGCACGGCGACGACGTCGACCGACCCGGCCACGCTCGAAGACTCCATGAGCTTCGAGTCCGGCGACGACATCTACCAGGGGTTCGCGCTGGGTGGGTCGTTCATGGTGAAGACGGGGCAGACGCAGCTCGGTGTGGACGTCGCGTGGAAGCCGGCAAAAGAGTTCTTCGACGACATCTACGAGGTGGGTCTGCGGCTGCGCTTCTGACGCCAGGCCGCTGAATCCGAGGCGCCGTGTCCGCGAGGGCGCGGCGCCTCAGCCATGCCCGCGGCGGACGCCCCGGCGGCACGGACCGGGCCGCCGCGGCCGCGATAGCACGACGCCCCCGGCGGGCTGCCGCCGGGGGCGTTCGCGTGGCTCAGCAGTGTCAGGCGTACATGCCGCGCAGTTCGTGCACGCGAAGCACCCGCCGGATCGCCACCATGTAGGCGGCGATTCGCAGCGACACCTTGCCGTCCTTGTCTGTGCGCTCCTTGAGGGCGATGACATCGCCGAACGCCTTCACCATCTTCTCGCGCAGGCGCGCGTTGACTTCGTCCTCCTGCCAGTAGAAGCCCATGCGGTTCTGGACCCACTCGAAGTAGCTCACCGTCACGCCGCCCGCGTTGCACAGGATGTCGGGGATGACGTGGATGCCCCTC
>CAZADU010000270.1:0-3240 GCA_964483945.1 uncultured bacterium | reverse complement strand
GGAGAGATACGAGCCGGCATCCGGCGTGCGAGATAGTCGCCGAGGGGCTCTTGCCCGGCCCCGGGAAGCGCCTTGCGATCGATGTTGCGGTCGTCGAAGCCACCCGTGTGCGTAAGCAGGTCGAGCAGAGTGACGGGCTCGGGGAAGCTGGGCGCGAGCTGGAATCGCCTCAGGTAGCCGTTCACGTCCGCATCGAGTGCCAGCTGCCCACGCTCGACAAGCTGCATGACAGCCGTGGCGGTCACGAGTTTGGACACCGAGGCCACCCGGAAGATCGTGCGCTCGGGGTCCACCGGAGTCCCGCGCTCGAGGTCGGCGTAGCCGTAGCCACGAGCGAAGGTGATCTCGCCGTCTCGGACCGCCACCAGCACACCGCCCGGGATGTGGTGCCGCGCCATCTCGGCAGGCATCAGCGAATCGGCAAGTGCCCCGAATGCCGCCGGCGCTTCCAGCCCGCGCGCGTTCGCAGCATGCACGGCCAGCAGTGCTCCCACCAGGCCGCACGCCAGCCTAGAAACCGAGCGTGACTCCAGCGAGCACTCCTCCCCTGCGAATCACGAGCACCGGTCCACGCGGAACACCCGCAGGCGATTCGAGACTCCCGCGCCCGGGCGCGCTGGCCCGGCCCACCGCGCCCGTCCGCACTCCGGCATCGCGCCGGTGCGAGTCTCCTCGCACCGGCGCCCGGTACCGGCCCAGGGCCTCAGTTCCCGCCCATCGCATGCGGCATGCTCTTGCCGATCGTCTCTTCCAAGAACGACGCCACGCGCTCGTTGAAGTAGATGCGGTTGTCGAGCTTGGCGAAACCGTGGCCTTCGTCGGGGGCGATGAAGACGCGTGGGTTGCGGCCGCGCTGCTTGAGCGCCGCCGCCAGCTGCATGGCCTCTTCCACCGGCACTCGCGGGTCGTTGAAGCCGTGCCCGATGAACATGGGTACCTGGATCTTGTCCACCTTGTTCAGGCTCGACACGCTCTCGAGGAATTCCTTGTCCGTGAGCGGGCCGTATTCGACCTCGCGCAGCGCGCGGCGGTAGCCGCTCGTACGCTCGAGGAACGTGCGAAGGTTTGCAATGCCCACCACGTTCACGGACGCGCCGAACAGGCGCTCCTTGCGCGTTCCGCGCTCGACGCGCTCCTGATCCTCGACGATGCAGGCCACGGACATGAACCCGCCGTACGAACCGCCAAACGTGGCGATGCGGCCGGGCTGCGCGTAGCCGGCGCTCACCAGCCACTCCGCAGCGTCCACGCCATCGCGCACGCTATCCCAGCGCTTCTTGTAGTCGTCGAGCATCTGGAACTCGCGGCCGTAGCCCGTGCTGCCGCGCACGTTGGGCTTGAGGATCCCGAAGCCGCGCGTGAGCAGGTACTGATCCGCGGCGCTGAACCCGGGGCGGTGCTGGGATTCCGGCCCGCCGTGGTAGTTGACGATGAACGGCACCGGCGTGCCCTTCTGGTACCCCGGCGGCAGGAACATGAAAGCCGAGATCTCGCGCCCGTCGAACGATTTGTATTGAATGAGCTCCGGCAGCGAGAAACCTGAGAAGTCGATGCCCTGATCGTCCGTCCACGTGAGCTGGCGCGTGACGTAGTCCTCGGACTTCTTGGCGGTCTTGGAGAACGTGGTGGCGAACGCCGTGCTCGGGCGCCGCGCATTGGTGATCGACCACACGAGCGTGCCGTTGTCGAAGCTCGACACACCCAGCACGCCCTTCTCGGCGGTGGGTGCGGGCAGCGGCTTGAAATCCGGCAGCGTGTACATGTACGGCGCGCCGTAGCCGTTCTCGTTGACGGCGACCGCCAGGAACTGGCGGTCTTCGTCCATGAGAGCGCCGTCCAGTTCCCATGCGGACAGCGCCGGGATCACCTCGCGAACCGAACCGGACTTGAGATCGCGCTGGAAAAGTCGCGCGCGGCCATCCTTCCAGTCCGAGATGATGAGCGCCGCGCGCTCACTGGGCATGTAGCCGACCGGGTCGCACGCCGCGGTGCCGCCCTCGGGTCGGATGGTGAGGTCAGTGCGCTTGCCGCTCGCGAGGTCCAGTTCGAACACCTCGACGTGCGATGCCGACACGAGTCGCCGAACCATCATGCGCTTGCCGTCCCGCGTCACGTCAGCCGCGCCCCAGTCGCCCTTCTCGCTCAGGATCTTCGTGGCCTTGGCCGTGGCAAAGTCGTAGCGATAGAGATAGAAGTCCTCCGGGCTCTCGTCATTCGCGGAGTAGACGATGAACGAGCCATCATGGGCCCACAGGTTGAGGCGCGCCTGGACCTTGGGGTTCGCCAGGATCGGCGTGGTCGGCGCACCGGGAGCGGCCATGGGATCGAGCAGCGTGAGCTGCGTGTTCTCGTTCCCGCCGCGCGCGTGCATGAGCACGACGCGCTTGCCGTCGGGCGACAGCGAGTACGCCGCCAGGCCGTCCGGGAAGTTCGTGAGCTTGGTCACCGTGACTTCGCCCGGCCCGTACGAGGTGTTCGCGGCGTTCTTCGGCACCGCGCGGTAGAGCTGCCACACGCCGTCCGGCCAATCGCGGTAGAGGAGCGAGCCGTCCGGCAGGAGCGACGGCGCGGCCGGCGTACGGATCTTGAGGAACTGCTGGATCGTCGGCTGCGTCGCGTCGGCCATGGCCGGAGCGTGCAGCGTCGAGAGCATGAGAACCGCGAACAGTGCGAGCAGGCCGCTCGCGAATGCACGTCGCATGAACCAATCCTGTTCTGGCGGTTGCCGGAGCACCACGCGGACCGCCCGTCGGGTAGGCGTATCGCAACCGAGCGGGCGAGCCGCACCCGTCCCTCGGTCGCGGGGAACCCCGGGAGACTACCCGCTTCGCGGCCGGCACGAAACGGACTTCCGCAGGGCTCCAGAAGCAGTCCCCACGCGAAGCGACTCGCCGCGCGTGAAGCGACTCGCCGTGGCCGAAGTGGCTCGCCGCGGCTGAAGCGACTCGCCCGGCCCGAAGCGGCTCGCGTGCCTCGAGCCGCGAGCGTAAGGTGAACCGGCCAGATTGGCGCCACTTCATGACCGGGAATCGCGACGCTGCATGATCGCGTTTCGCCACCGGTCGGAGCCGCCCGAGCTCCCAACTTCCCGAGGTCCCATGACGACGCCCCCGTCCGATCCGCCCGCCGCCGCGCCGAAGTGGAAACCGCTCGATGCCCGACAGCGCCGCGTGCTCGGCGTGCTCATCGAGAAGGCCAAGACCACACCTGCGGCCTACCCGATCACCGTCAACGCCATCG
>CAZADU010000269.1:0-2799 GCA_964483945.1 uncultured bacterium | reverse complement strand
GGTGCATATTGCATCGGAGCCTGACGCAATTCAACGACAATCCTGTCCGGATGAGAAATTCTGACGACGCTCAGCCTGCCCCCATCGCGAACCGGATCCTGACGCACGCGCCTGCGGGTTCGAGGGGGTCGCTGTCATCTCGACAGGGCCATCACCAGTCCTCGAATGGGAACCGGCGCCAGAAGGAATTTGCCACGAGGAGCCCGCTCACATGCACCTCACTCCTTGTGGGAACTCATATCTCCTAAAGAGGGCGTGCAAGTGGACCCATCGATCAGTGCCTGCTGCTCAATCGCGAGATCCACGCTGCCAGCGTGTCCCGCTCCGCATCCGTCATGCCGGTGAGGTTACCGAGTGGCATCGTGTGCGTGTCGATGGCACGGACCTTGATGCGCGGGGCGTGCAGGGCCACGACCTCGGGGCGGTCCAGCTTCACGCCGCTCGGGGCCTCGGGGAATGACGGGTTCGACGGGTGTTCCGAATGGCAGGAGGTGCAGCGGCGTTCGAGGATCGCGAACGCCTGCGCATCGGAGACCTCGCTGGTGACCACCGCAGTCGCCGCGGATGCCGGGCGGCCTGCGTCGGGTCTCGCCGTCAGCATGATCGCCGCCAGCAGTGCGACCACGCCGAAAGCCACCACCCGCCAGTCGCTCTTCGTCCGCGCGTTCATCACGTACTTGAGCGCCACGCCGAAGCCGGTCATGAGCAGCAGCACCACCCAGCCCAGCGGGTGCCCGTAGCCGCTGGGGAAGTGCGCGCTGAGCATCAGGAACAGCACCGGCAGCGTCAGGTAGTGGTTGTGCGTCGAACGAGCCTTGGCGAGCAGTCCGGGCCCCATGTCCACGGGCACACCCGCGCGCGTCTGCGCCAGCATCTTGGCCTGGCCGGGGACGATCACGCGCCACACGTTCGCCGCCATGATCGTGCCGAGCATCGCGCCGGTCAGCAGCCACGCGGCGCGCGAGCCGAACAGTTGCGTGAGCCCGAACACCGCGGCGGCCAGCACGAGCGATAGCGCCACCGTCAGGACACGTGGCCGCGACGCCAGCGGCGAGCGGCAGGCGGCGTCGTACGCGAACCAGCCCAGAGCGAGCGTGCCCACCGCGACGGCGAGGGCTGCGCCGTGCGACAGCCGAGCGCCGCTCTCGACCAACAGAGCGCGGTCGCCCAAGCCGTAGACCACGAGCAGCAGGAAGAACCCCGAGATCCAGGTCGAGTAGGCCTGCCACTTGAACCAGTACAGGTTCGGGGGCAGCTCTTCCGGCGTGAGCGACCGTCGCTTCACGACCTCGTAGAAGCCGCCGCTATGGACCATCCACATCTCGCCCGCCACGGCACCCTCACGAGGGCGCCGCGGCGGCTCGAGGCTGGAGTCCATCCACATGAACAGCAGCGAATCGCCGATCCACATGATGCCGGCGAGCACGTGCACCCAGCGCGCGAGCGCGCCGAGCCATTCACTGAGTAGCGGCGGGATCTCCGGCATCATCCCTGACGGAGGTCAGCGTTCTGGCCGAGCTGCGACTTCCTCCACACCCAACGTCTCCGTCGCCGTGTGCGACATGCCCTCGGCTTCGGCGCGCAGGCGGCGTCCCCAACGGCTGTGCCGGCGGGCCACCTGACGGGCGCCCGGTTCGGTGAGCTTGGCAGGGACCGGGTCCGCCAGCACCAGCGTGCCGAGCATCATGTCGGCGAGCGGGCAGACCACGTTGAAGTTCTTGCCCATATACACGTGGTGGAGCCGATGATGGTTCTTGATGAACTTGAAGAACCCCTGGCTCTCGATCCACGGGATGCTGGGCTTATGCATGAGGTAGTGGAAGCCCTCGTAGGCGAAGTAGTAGAGCAACACGATGCCGCCCACGGTCCACATCGCTGCGAACCACGGCAGCTGCGAGCCCACCTGCGACCACGCGAGCAGTCCCCACGGCAGCATGTTGATACCGATGAGGATGGGGGCGGCCCACCACTGGAAGGTGAGCGCCTCTTCCTGTTCGGCCTCGGTCACGTGGAACGTGTCCTCGTGCTTGCAGAGCTGGTGATGAATGAGGGTGTGTGCCGTGAACATCTGCGGGGGCAACCAGGGCCGATGGAGCCAGTAGCGATGGTACACCCACTCGAACATGCTGGTCTGGAGGATGCCGAGCACGGCCGCTGCAGGGATGAAGATGAGAAGGAGGTTCACAGGTTTCCCTTCGGCGCGAGGATGCACCGGAACCCCCCGCGCCCGGGAGAGCCGTCCTTCGCACATCCCGTGCGGAGGCCTGCGCAGGGTAGCACGCGCGGGGCCGGGGGTCATTTCCCCCTCGAGAGCCGCTCTTAGGATGCCGGGGTCGCGCTCTCGGTGCCCGCCATCTCCGAGGAGTGCCCCGGGAAATAGCGCGCCTTGGGGTCCACCAGCATCTTGGCGCCACAGACGGCCATCGCCGCCTCCCCGAACCCGGTGGCGATCAGCTTGAGTTTACCGGGATAGGACACCAGGTCACCCGAGCCGAAGATGCCCGGCAGGTTGGTCTCCATCTTCTGGCTCACCTCGAGTGAGTTGCCCTTGATCGACAGCCCCCAGGTCTTCAACGGTCCCAGGTTGGCGACGAAGCCGAAGTTCACGACCACGTCGTCCAGTTCGAGCGTGGTCTCCTTCTGGTCGCGATTGTCGTAGATGAGAGCGCGCTGGACGCGCCCGTCACCCTCGATAGTGCGCAACTCATGAAACGGCACGACGCGGCAGCGAGACGCCATGAGCTTGCGCACGCTGTCCTCATGGGCGCGGAACTGGTCGCGGCGGTGGATGAGGGTGAG
>CAZADU010000268.1:0-3345 GCA_964483945.1 uncultured bacterium | reverse complement strand
TCGAACGGCACCTTGCTGGCGTACTGCGGCCGCGCGCTGCCGAGCGGCTCCAGTTCGAGCCGGCGCCGGCCGAAGTCGAGCGTGACGTCGAATCGGCGCAGCACGTCGAGGCCGATCACACCCGCGATCTCCTCGGACTGCGGGTTCACCTCGAGGCTGAACTTGTGCAGCGACAGAACGCCGGCCGGCAGATTGTCCAGGCGCACATCGCCGATCTCGAGCCGGTTCACGGTGGCATTGCGCACCGCGACGCGCGAACCGCCCCACAGCGCGAGCCGCTGCCCCGGGAGCAGCGTGACCTTGTGCTGCGAGGCGGCCTGCTTGTCGATGAACAGTCCCGGCGTGCCCGTGTCCACCAGCATCAGCACCACCGTGCCGTTGAGTTTGACGCGCACGAGGGGTGCCGGCCACGTGCGCTGGATCGCGACGCTGGCTCGCTCGCCCGTGACGCGAACGGGCTCGGCGGCGGCCAGGTGCTCGAGCAGCGGCTTTCGCCCCTCGTCACCGACCAACTCGCACAGTGCTGATGCGCCCGCCCAGTCCTGACGCCGGATCTTGGTCGAATAGAGGTCGGCCAGCACTTCGGGCGAGTCGCCAGCGGCGCTGAGCAGGCTATCGGCCTGTGCCAGGCGGTCGGCCCACATCGCCAGCTTGCCGAGCCCTGCCGAGGCTCCCGCGTCGCCGGGCCGCAGCGTCATCACTCGCTCAAACACCTTGCGCGCATCGGCCACGCGCCCCACCCGCAACAGTGCCGCGCCGAGCGAGTCGAGCTTGGCCGGGTCGTCGGCGTGTCCGGCGGTGTCGCGCACGGCGTAGCGCAATGTGATCTGCGCCTCGCGCAGGCTGGCGTCGGGTGCGAGCCAGTCGGCACGCGCTCGGCCGGGGGATAGGACGAGCAGCGTGGCCAGCAACGTGGGCAGCAACGTGGCGAGCATCGTCGTGAGCGCGGTCAAGACGACGAGCGCGCACCGTGAACGCGGCGGAAACCGGAAAAGCTGCATGCGCGGGCCTCCCTGCCCGTGTTGCTCCCTCACGAAGCGAGGTAACGGCGCGTGGTCTCGAGCAGCACTTCGGCCCCGATTCGCAGGCTCTGTTCGTCCACATCGAAGCGCGGGTGATGATGGTCGTAGGTGAGGCCGCGCGACTCGTTGCGCGAACCGATGGCGATGAACACGCCGGGGATGCGCTCGAGGAAACTCGAGAAGTCCTCGCCACCCATGGTGCGAACGTCGGTGCGCAGGTTCGCCTCGCCCACCACGCTCACGGCCGCGTCGCGCGCGTACGCGCACATGGCCGGGTCGTTCACCGTGGGCCGGTTGCCGCGCTCGTAGAGAATCTCGGCCTCGCAGCCGAGGGCGGTGGCCACGCCGCGCACGACGCGCTCGAACTCACCTGGGATGCGCTCCCACAGGTCGCGGTCGAACACGCGGATCGTGCCGTTCATCCACGCCGTCTCGGGGATGATGTTGAACGCCGAGCCGGCGCGCAGTTGGGTCACGCTGACCACCAACTCCTTGAGCGGGTCCGCGCTGCGGCTCACCAAGGTCTGAAGTGCGGTGACCGCATGCGACAGCGCCAGGATCGGGTCACGCCCCGACTGCGGCATCGCAGCGTGCGCGCCCTTGCCCTTGAACGTCACGGTGAACTCGTCCACCGCCGCCATCCAGGGGCCCGCGGTCACGCCCACGAGGCCGAGCGGCAGGTCCTGCCATACGTGCAGCCCGAACGTAGTGTCGGCCTTGGCCCAATCGAGCGCGCCGTCCTGGATCATGGCCTCGGCACCACCCTTGGGTCCGCCCAGCTCCTCGGCGGGCTGGAAGCACAGCACCACGCTGCCCCTGAGGTCCTTCGCCTCGGCCACCAGGCGCTTGGCCACACCCAACAGGATGCTCGTGTGGCAGTCGTGGCCGCAGGCGTGCATGCGCCCGGGGTTCTGGGAGCGGTAGGGAACATCGTTCTCCTCATGAATCGGCAGCGCGTCCATGTCGGCGCGCAGCAGCACTGTCTTCCCGGGGCGGGCGCCAGTGATGCGGGCCATCACGCCGGTGCGTCCCACGCCGGTGCGCGGTTCGAGGCCGAGGGAGCGCAGGCGTTCGGCGACCACGCCCGATGTGCGGACCTCCTCGAAGCCCACTTCGGGATGCGCGTGCAGGTCGCGCCGGGTGGCGATCATCTCGTCCAGGTCGGCGCCGGCGAACGGCGTGGTGGCGATGCTCATGGGAGTCCCTCGGGAAGGCGGGGGGCGCGGCGCGGACGCGCGGGTCGAGTGGAGATAGTGCCATCGGGCCGGGGCGGTGGGAAGTGGCGTCGTGAGGACGTCGTCGCGAGGCGCCGCGCCCCCTCCGGGAACGCGCGCCGTGCCCCAGCGCATGCCCCGAACGCACGAAGGCCCGGGAGCGACTGCCCCCGGGCCTTCTGCGCACTTCGGCCGGACTACTTCTGCAGCATCTTCCGGCGCTCGACTTCCTTCTTGAGCCCTTCGCGGTTCAGCACCTTGAACTCGACGCGGCGGTTCTTCGCCATGTTGAGCGAGGACGTGTTCTTCGCCACCGGCTTGTTCTCGCCGTAGCCCTGGGTCTGGATCTGGCTGGCGACCAAGCCCGGGTACTTGTTGACGAGGTAGTCCTTCACCGCCTGCGCTCGCGACTCGGACAGCGTCTGGTTCAACCCGACCGAGCCACGCGAATCGGTGTGCCCGCCGATCTCGATCTCGAGCTGCGGCCACTTGAGCAGGATGGTACCGACCTCGTCGAGCGCGGTGTTGCTCTCCGAGAGCAGCGCGGCCTTGCC
The DNA here is from genome assembly GCA_964483945.1 of uncultured bacterium. Classification (GTDB taxonomy): domain Bacteria; phylum Eisenbacteria; class RBG-16-71-46; order RBG-16-71-46; family RBG-16-71-46; genus JAIOPA01. The sequence goes on along the minus strand of CAZADU010000268.1, from coordinate 555 downwards.
GGTCTCGAAGTTCACGTTCTGGAGCCGGATCATGCCGGTGTCGAGCAGCTCGGTCTCACGTTCGGTCACCTCGATCGGGCAGCCCTCGGAATCCACCACGAGACCGGCAGCCGTGCCCGGGCAGCGGTCGATGCCATCCGGCACGCCATCGCCGTCGGTGTCCGCCGGGCAGCCCGCGGCGTTCACGACCGCACCCTTCGGCGTGCTGGCGCACTGGTCGAGCCCGTCGAACACGCCGTCGCCGTCGTTATCGCTGGGGCAGCCGTTCGCGTCCACGGCCGCACCCTTGGGGGTGCCTTCGCACTGGTCGATCCCGTCGTAGATACCGTCGCCGTCGGAATCCACCGGACAGCCCTTGGCGTCCACGCGTGCGCCCTTCGGTGTGCCCAGGCACTGGTCGAGGCCGTCCCACACGCCGTCGGCGTCCGCGTCGGTCGGGCAGCCGGTGGCGTTGACCGTCGCACCCTTGGGCGTGTCGGGGCACTTGTCCTTCTTGTCGGGCACGCCGTCACCGTCAGTGTCCTTGGCCGGGCCGCCGAAGCCGAACGAGAGGCC
>CAZADU010000267.1:0-2847 GCA_964483945.1 uncultured bacterium | reverse complement strand
TCGGCGACGACTGCCGACCTGGGGGGAGGCGGGCCCCACACGATGTTGCTCAGCAACTCGGCAGGAGGCGCGAAGTTCTTCAGCAGCCCGCCCTCTCCGAGCGACGGAAGCGATAAGGATGAGTATGACTGGTACTCCTTCTATGTGGAGGAGGACCTCAGGATCCGGGTGCGCGGCACCGTCGTGTGGGTGGTGCCGCAGGGTGTGTGCTTCCGGCGCAACGTCACCGTGGAGCCGGCCGACGTGGACGTCCCGGGCACGCTCGTGCTGGTGGCCAAGGCGAACCACCGGGACCCATTTCACGACAACCGGGGGATCTGGCTTCAAGGTGGGATCTCCGTGACCGATGACAACGTGCATGTCTTCCTCGTGAGCGAGGGTGACATCGGCATCACCCGCGCGCACAACAAGTTCGCGAGTGAGGATGCCGACCGGCTCTCGGTCGTGGCCGGTGGGCAGGTGGAGCTGGGCGGACCGCTCCCGGGTTACCGCCAGGTGCTCGAGTACGAGGCCGGGACGATGAATCCACTCGCGGACCTGTTGCTTTCCATGGGCGCGTTGCCGCAACTCTCGTCCGGTACGGCCATGTCATTCATCCTCGCGCGCTCGAGTTGGGCCGAGACGACGCCACGGTGAGGGTCGCGTGAGGAAGCTGGTCATGGGAGTCCGCCCGTGGGCCGGACTCGACATCGGAGCCTACAGTGTGAAGCTGGTCGCGATCCTGCCGGGAGGCGGCCGCGCTCGCCATGCCGAGGCGGTCATCCCGCGGCCCCTGGCCGGTGAGGAGTACCCGGGACCGGCCATCCTCGCGGGCCTCATCGACGATTGCATGACGCGCATCGAACAGTCGCCCCGAGCGTTCCGCGGGCTCTCCGTCGGTGTGTCCGGTGCGGACGTGATCGTGAAGCAGGTACCGCTGCCGCTCATGGACGACGCCGAGGTGGCGGGAGCGCTGCGATTCGAGGCCAAGAAACACCTGCCGTTCGACGTGCAGAACATGGTGCTCGACCATCAGGTCCTGGCACGTCATGCGGTCGAGCGGCGGCTTGACGTGCTGCTCGCGGCCGTATCGCAACAGCGGCTCGACCGCGTCCTGGCGCCGCTGCGCGAGCTGGGCCTCGAGGCCGACATCGTGGACGCCGCACCGCTGGCGCTGAGCAACGCGCTCACGCAATCGCTCGTGCGTGAGCCGGCGGGCGACGGCGACGTCCGATTGTTGCTCGACCTCGGTCATCGCGGCTCGTGGCTCACGCTGCGGCAGAAGTCGCAGTCGTTCTTCGCGCGCCGGCTCGACTGGGGCGGTGCACAGCTGTCACAGGCGATCGCGGCCGCGGTCGGCGGTTCGCTCGAGCGCGCCGACGCATGGAAGCTCGACCCCGGCGCCTCGATCGAGCAGGACAGTCCCGAGGCCGAGGCCGCGCTGCGGGCGCTCGAGGGGCTGGCGGACGAGGTGCGCCGATCGATCGCGTACTACGGCACGCTCGCACCGCTTCCGGGCGGACTGTCGCTGCACCTGTGCGGTGGCACCACGCGGCTCGCCGGTCTCAGCCGCCGATTCGGCGAGCGGCTGGGCATGCCCGTGCACGTCTTCTCGCCGCTCGATACGGGTGAGCGCGGCGTGCACATTACGGGCGGCGGCCCTCAGTACGCTCAGGCCTACGGGCTCGCGCTGAGGGCCGCGTGACGATGCAGTTCCAGATCAACTTCCGGCGCGAGGCTTTCCGCCGCGAGCGCACCGAGGCTCGCCGCCGCGCGCTCGGATTGGGCGTGTGGCTCACCTATTTCGGCGCGCTCGCCGTGCTGCTGGGGCTCTACGGCCTCAACTGGTCAGAGCTCGGCACGCGCACCAGGCAGCTCCAGCGGCAGATCACGCGACAGCACTCCATCAGCCACGCCGGCGCCGACTGGACTCCCACGCCCGCCGAGGCCGCGCAGGCCGAAAGCTGGGTGAGCGACGCCGGCCGTTGGCGCGATCTGCTCGGGCGCCTGCCCCGACTGCTGCCCGAGGGTGCGCGGCTCACCCACCTACAGTTCAATCCCGACGGGGTCTCCGGCGGTGAACGCAAGCTGCTGCTGACCGGCGTGCTTCGCACGGACGCGCGGCGTGAGAGCATCGCGGGCGTGACGGACTTCGTCACGCGCGTGTCGCGCGACTCGCTGTTCTCTTCGAACTTCCGTAGCGTGCGCCTCGTCTCGACGCGCGTGAGTCAGGGCAACAGCGAGTCCGAGTTCGAATTGGAGTGCAAGTGAGCGCCCCGACCCCGTCGCCGGCACTGCGTTACCTGCCCGCGCTCGCGGCATTGCTGCTGGGCGTCGGCGTGTGGCTGTTCCACACCACATCGTTTTCGCCACTCGCCTCGCGCTATCGCAAGCTGCTGCTCGAGGCCGGCGAGATGGGGGCCACGCTCGATCCGCGACTGGCGGTGGCACCATTGCCGCCGCGCGTCACCGACTTGTTCCGCCAGAACTCCGTGGCGGTGGCGGACGCCGACCAGCTATCACATTCGGGGTTCCTCGCCACCGACCTCGTGCGGCGCGTGTCCAAGACCGCAGCCGAGTGCCGTATCGCGGTGGCAGGCTCGCAGCCCGGATCCGCCACCCAGACGGCCACGGCCATCGAGGTGCGCGCGCACCTCGAGTTGCAGGGTCGTTACGAGCAGATGCTGGATCTGCTCGACGCACTCGCCCGCGAAGGGGCGCTCTACCGCGTGGACGAACTGCTGATCTCGCCGCTCCCCGGCGGGCGTGTGCGCGCCGACCTGGAGCTGACGCGCATGCTGCTCAAGCGAAGAGGGCCGGCCCGATGAACCGCGGTCCGGTGTGGATCTCGCCGATCGTGGCGCTTGC
>CAZADU010000266.1:0-1882 GCA_964483945.1 uncultured bacterium | reverse complement strand
CGTGTACCTCGCGTTCGCGGCGGTGCTCGCCCCGCTGTGCGTGCCCGCCGGGCCGGCCCAGTCGGCGCTGCTCGACTTTGTGAACATCGCCGCACTGGCGGTATTCTTCGTCGTCACCATGGCGGGGCAGAAGCTGCGCGTGCCGCTGGCGGTGCCCATGATGCTCATCGCTGCGGGCAGTCTGCTGGCCTCCCTCGGCGCGCCCTCGGTGAAGCTGGTGGCACTCGCCCTGGGCCAGGACGTGTACTTGTTCCTCTGGTTCGTGCTGCTGGTGAACATGATGCGCACCGAGCGCGACCTGCGCCTCGTGCGCGTGGCGTGGATGTGGTCGGCCGCGGGTGTGGCGCTGGTGGCGCTCATCCAGCTGTTCCTGCGCTACGGCACGCTCGCCACGCTGCTCGGCTCTCGCGGCCTGCGTCCTCCGTCGACGCTCTACAATCCGAACATGCTGGCCGACTATCTGGTGATCAGCCTGTTCATCACCGCCAGCCTGTCCGGTCGCGTGCCCCGCCGCGTCCTGTGGCCGCTGTTCGCCCTGATGTCGCTGGCCCTGCTCAGCACCAAGTCGAACGGCGGCATGATCTCGCTGGGTGTCGGAGCGCTGGTCTGGCTGCTGGTGCGCACCTACACCGCACGGGTCCCGCTGCGCGCGATGGCCGCCGCCGGGCTGCTGGCGGTGGGCCTGCTCGGGCTCGGGACCTGGCTCAACAAGGAATGGGGCTTTGGCAACGGCCTGCTCGCGTCGCTGCAGGAGAACACGTTCGCCGGTCGCATGGAGCACAGTGGCGAGAGCCGCATGCGCATCTGGGACCAGCTCGAGCGCTCGTACGCCCGTACGCCGCTGGGCATCGGGCCGGGTAACAGCGGCGCGCTCACGCTGAGCATCGCCGAGCGCGAGCGCCCCGACTCGTACCGTTCCAAGGAAGCGCACAGCGACTACCTGGCCTACGCCATCGAGCGCGGCCCGCTCGGTATCATCGGCTTGCTCGCGTTCACGGTGGTGCTGTTCGTACAAGTCAGCACCTACTGGCGCAACCGGCCGCACCGCGGCGTGGGCCGCCGCCGCTTCTCGCGCTGGACCGCCGGCATGGCCGCCGCACTGGCAGCTTCGGCGATGCACTCCACGGTCATCGAGAAGCTGCACTTCCGCCACTTCTGGATGTTCGCCGCACTGGTCGTGGCGTCGGCGATGGTTGCCGCGCGCCGCGCGGAACGCCGTCCGGTCGTGCACGAGGTTCAAGCCGAGGCGGTCACGATGCGCCCCGCGCTCACATCCGGGCCGCGCGGCCGGCTGCTGGCGAGGGGAATGGCGTCATGAGGAACACCCGGGCGCTTCGCATCGTGGACATCATCAACCTCAGCTCGTCCGCCGACACGCTGTTGCGAGAGCGTGTGCTGGCCCTGCGCGCCAAGGGCGTGGACAACCACATCCTGTGCATGAATGGTCCGTACGTGAAGTCGTTGCGTCAGGCCGGGATCCCGGTCGGCACCGTGCACCTGCCGCGCGGGTTCAACCCGGTCAAGCTGGCGTGGTCCGTTGTCGAGATGGTGTCGTACCTGCGCCGTGTGAAGCCCGACCTCGTGCACACGCACTGCTCGGTGCCGGGAATCGTCGGCCGACTGGCCGCCCGGCTCGCCGGCGTGCCGGTGGTGATGCACACCGTGCACGGGTTCCACTTCCACGACGGCGGCCACGGGTTCTCGCACGGGATGGCAGTCGCAGCCGAGGTGTTCGCTGGCCGCCTCACCGACGTCATGCTGAGCCAGAATCGCGCCGACATCGAGCAGGCAGTGCGTCTTGGCATCGTGCCGCGGGAGCGGCTGCACTACGTGGGTAATGGCATCGCGCTGGGCCAGTACGCGTCGCCGTCGCGCGAGACGG
>CAZADU010000265.1:0-9093 GCA_964483945.1 uncultured bacterium | reverse complement strand
CCCGGCCAGTTTCGCGGCCGAGAAGTCGTTCGCCAACAGGCACTGGAAGGCTTGTTCCGCGGCGAGCATGCCGCTCTTGATGGCGAGATGGATGCCCTTCAGGCGGCCGCCGGTCAGGAACCCGCCCGTGTCGCCGGCCAGCAGCAGGCCTTCGGCGTACAGGCGCGGCATGGCGTACCAGCCGCCCTCGGGGATCGCCTTGGCACCGTAGCTCACGGGTTTGCCGCCCTCGAGCAGTGCCGACACCAGCGGGTGCGTCTTGAAGCGCTGCAGGTTGCCGTGCGGGTCGCTGGTCGGATCCTGCGCGTCGAGGCCGGTGACGAAGCCCACGTACCAGAGCGAGTCCGAGAGCCCGTAGATGAACCCGCCGCCGAACGTGCTGGCGGGAAGCGGCCAGTTCATGGTGTGGATCACACGGCCCTTCTGTGCCTTGCCCGCGGGCACTTCCCAGAGTTCCTTCACGCCGGTGGCGTAAACTTGGGGATGCTTGCCCGCGGTGAGTCCGAGCGGCTGTTCGAGCTGCCTGGCGACGGTGCCGCGCGGGCCCTCGCACAACACGGTGACCTTCGCCATGCAGTCGGCGCCGGGCTGGTAGGTGGGCTTGCGGTTGCCGTGCTTGTCGACGCCCTTGTCGCCGGTGCGCACGCCCAGGACCTTCGTGCCCTCGAGCAACGGGGATTGCGCCGGTGTTTCGGTGGCGATGAGGACGCCGCGTTCCTCGGCCTGCGCGCCGAGCCACTTGCACAGCTCGCCCAGGCTCACGACGGCATTGCCGTGGTTCTCGAGTGCGGGCGGCACAAACGGCAGCCGGAACTGCGACTTCTCGAACAGGATGTAGACGTCGTCGCCGGTGACGTCGGACTCGATGGGGCAGCCCTTGGCGACGTAGTCCGGGATCAGTTCGCGGATCGCGCGCGGGTCCATCACCGCGCCCGAGAACCCGTGCGCGCCCACCTCGGCGGATTTCTCCAGCACGGCGATGTTCAGTTCGGGGATCGGCGTCGCTCCCGAGGTCGCGGCGCTTGAGTTGTGCTTGGCCACCAAGTCCGCCAGATGGATCGCGCCCGCCAGCCCCGCGGGGCCCGCGCCCACGAACTGCACATCGAACTCGAGGACTTCGCGTTCCACGGATGCCTCCCGGTCAGTGACTGCCGGCGCCGGCGGGATGCGCGGCCGCGTGCGCCTGTGCTTCCAGCCAGCGTTCGCAGTCGATGGCGGCGATACAGCCGCTGCCGGCGGCGGTGACCGCCTGCCGGTACACCGAGTCGTGCACGTCGCCAGCGGCGAACACGCCCTCGATGTTCGTGGTCGAGCTGCCGGGCTTCACCACCACATAGCCCTTGGCATCGGTGGTGAGTTGCCCGGCGAGGAACTCGGTGTTGGGTTTGTGGCCGATGGCCACGAACATGCCGTCCACCGCCATCTCGGTGATCGCGCCGCTCTGCGTGCTGCGCAGCTTCACGCTCGTGACCTTCTTGTTCACCTCGCCCAGCACCTCGGCCACCTCGTGGTTGAGGAGGAACTTGATGCGCGGGTTCGCCTGCGCGCGCTCGAGCATGATCTTGCTGGCGCGGAACACGTCGCGGCGATGGACGATGGTGACCTCGGGGCAGAAGCGGGTGAGGTAGTTGGCCTCCTCCATGGCGGTGTCGCCGCCGCCCACCACGAGCACGTTCTTGCCCTTGAAGAAGAACCCGTCGCAGGTGGCGCAGGCGCTCACGCCAAAGCCCATGAACTGCTGCTCGCTGGGCAGCCCCAACAAGAGCGCGGAGGCACCGGTGGCGACGATGATGCTGTTGGCCTGGTACTCGACCCCGTCCGCCCAGACGCGGAACGGGCGCTGGGAGAAGTCCACCTTGTCGACGAGCGTGTCGATCAACTCGGTGCCGAAGCGCGCGACCTGCGCGCGCATATGATCCATGAGCTCGGGCCCCTGGATTCCGTGCGGGAATCCGGGGTAGTTCTCGACCTCGGTGGTGATGGTGAGCTGGCCACCGGGTTGCAGCCCGGTGAACAGGAGCGGTTTGAGGTTTGCGCGCGCGGTATAAAGCGCAGCGGTGTATCCCGCAGGGCCGGAGCCCAGGATGATGACGTCACGGATGCCGGACAAGGCAGCCTCCTCGGTGGCGGATGCAATGGTGCGGACCCGGCCACATTAGATGGTTTCCGCCCATTCCGGAATCGCACCCCGCCCACGTGAAAGACCCGAGGAGCAACTCGCGGTCTACTGGGGGAGAGCGGCGATGTCGACCAGCCACCGAGGAATGGTCGGCCAATTGTACTCACGCCCGCACGGCTGACACGGGCGCCCCACGCGCGAGTGCACCTGCGGACCTCGCGCCCTTGATGGGGACACCTCGGAGGTCATGGAGTTCCAGCCAGAACGAGAGCCCGGGTGGGCCAGGCACCGGGGAGGGGAGCAAAGGAGCGGACGCTCACGGAAGGAGCGCCGAGGGCGTCGAGCGCTCCACGTAGATGATGGCGTCGTACTGTCGGCGGATGTTCGCGAGATGGAACCCGTCGGTTGCGAGCGTGCCGATCGAACGGAACTGGATCTCGCGGTCGAGCCAAGCGGCGGACGTGTCTCGCCTCGAGGCCTGCCGCAGATCGAGCAGGAAGCGGGGGAGGCCTGCGGCGTGGAAGACCTCCTCCGCGCTCCCGGCGATCCCCGGGACAGCGTTGTTCGCCTGCACCCGGCCGTCGCGGACGGCGTTGTAGCGGCCCTCGTGGAATGCGAAACCGAACGAGACCAGGTCGGGGCCGTGTCGCCTGGCGAGGAAGCCGCCCAGCGAGCCCTCTTGCCGCGCCACATGGGCGTTGTGCGCCCACAGCGCGACCTTGGTCCCGGTTGCGCCATGCGAGAGGAGCCACTCGACGTTCCGCGCCATGCACTCGTCCCGCGTGGCGCTACCCGCGATCACCTCGAGACACTGTTGGACGAGCCTCGCGCACTGGATCGCCCAGTCCACTTCGGATGCGGGGACTGTCACATCATGGCTCGACCGATCCCGCTCGAGGCGCGCCACCAGCTGCCGCACCTCGGGCAGGAGCGCGCGCGTGGCGGCGAGCTGGGAGTCGGCGACGCCCGGGGCCGGGCTCAGGCGCAGCGAGCGCCGGCCGGAGTGTGCCTGTGTGGAGTCCAGCCCCACCTCGAAATCCTCGGAGCGCGCCCACCAGGCGTCCCTCGCGCCTGGCGTCTCGAAGTCGAAGTCCACCGGCTCCGCCGCCCACGGCTGCCCGTCCAGCGTCACAGAGAGCGAGTCGAACCAGGCCGAGCCGCTGCCCGCGAGCAGGAATCCGTAGCGAATCTGCGCGCCGCCTCGAGGCACGTCGAGTTCGATCTCGTAGCGGGTCCATGGTGTCGTGCCGGAGGGGCCGCGGCCCTCCATGCTGTCGAGTGCCAGGATCTCGCCGGGAGCGCCCGTCACTCGCCACCACAGGGCGGCCCTGCCGTCTTTCAAGTCCTCGGTCCGGATCCAGCCGCTAAAGCGGACCTTGCGGCCGGCCGCGTCCTCGAGTGGGAAGGCCCGGCTCGCGAGCACCGAGGCCATTCGAGGCCGCGCCGCGTGCCGAACCCGCTTCCACGTCTCGTCGAGGCCCCCGAGACTCCCGGAGTCCACCCTCGAGATGAAACGGCGCACGTCCGCCATCGCGCTCTCCGGGTGCTGCATGTCGAATCCGGCGAAGCGGACCCGGTGCCTGCCCGCCCGGTTGGTCACACGCATCCACTCGACCAGGTCGAGGACCTCTTCCGTGTTCCAGGCCCAGAACCGGAGGCTGCGCAGGAGCTCCTTCGGGTCCCCCTTTCCGGTGAGGACGTAGTCGTCCAGCCGCCGCGCCTCGGCCATGCCGCCCTCGATCGCGAACAGTCCGAACCCCATGCGCGTAACCAGGTACTCGAGCATCCTGTGCTTGAGGTGGAAGAACTCCCGCGTGCCGTGCGTGCCTTCGCCAAGGGCCACGATGCGCGCCTTGCCGACGATGGCCCGCATCGGCTCCAGGTCCGCGAGGCCGGCGCCCGGGGCCGTGGTCGCAAGCGTCACGGCGTGCCGCCTCACCCAGTCCGGGCGCGCGGAGAGCTCGGTTCGTTCCGGCTCGGAGCGCGAAGGAGGAGGCATGGCGGCGCCGAGCAGGAGTAGGATGCCCACTCCCACCTTCAAGGCGAAGACGCGCCGCTTCGGGCCGGAGCCGCTCATGGGCAGATCAGCCAAGACTCGCGTTCCTCCTGTTCCCCGGCCCACGCCCGCTCGGAGCGCCGGCCGGTGGCGCATCCTCGCGATCGCCGCTTACATCGTGTTCGGCGCGCTCATCTACTCGAACACGTTCGACGTCCCGATGCAGTTCGACGACGTCCCCCACCTCGTGGACAGCGCGGACCTCCACGACCTCCGCGACGTTCGCCGTTGGTGGAACCACGACCCCCAGCGCCCGATCGGTTACCTGACGCTCGCGCTCAACTACCAAGTCTCCGGTCGCGCCGTGTGGAGCTACCACCTGGTGAACCTGATGATCCACATCCTGAACGCCTGCATGGTGTTCTGGCTAGTGCGAACGACGTTCTCGACTCGGCCCATGTCCCGCCACCCGGCGCAGGGCCGCCGCGACGCCTTCGCCTGGTTCGCCGGGCTCCTGTTCCTCGCTCATCCGCTCCAGACCCAGGCCGTCACCTACATCGTCCAGCGCCTGGCCTCGCAGGCTACGATGTTCTACCTGCTGGCCGTGGTGCTCTACGTGCAGGGTCGGCTCTGGTCCCGGCCGGGGGCCGGCCGAGTGCTCTGGTTCGCGGGTTCGGCACTTTCAGGCGTGCTTGCCATGCTCACGAAGCAGATCGCGTTGACCCTGCCGCTCGCGATTGTGCTCTACGAGCTCACGTTCCTCTCCCCGGCGGTGCCCGAGCGTGCGGGCCGCCGCAGGGCGTGGTTCGCCGGAGCCGTCGCAGCCTGCCTGCTGGTCGCCCTTGCCATGGTCTCGTTCGATCTCTCGAGCGTCTTCAGGACCATCCCACCCCAGCACGGCGAGCTCCACACGCTGACGCCACTCAGCTACGCGGGCACCCAGCCGAAGGTGATCCTGAGTTACATCCGATTGCTCCTCCTGCCGGTCGGCCAGAATGTGGATCACGATGTGCGCGTCCCCGAGAGCATCTTCGACCTGCCGACGCTGGCGGGGCTCGCGGTGATCGCCGGGGCCCTGTTCGTGGCGATCAGGTCGTTCCGGACGAGGCCCCTGTTGTCGTTCGGGATCGCGTGGTTCTTCCTGGCACTGTCCACCGAGTCGTCCCTCATTCCCCTCGATGACCTGATGTCAGAGCATCGCCTGTACCTGCCCATGTTCGGATTCTGCCTCGTGGTGCTGGACCTGCTGGCGGGTCTGGGGATGACGGCCGCGAGCGGAGCCCTTCTGGTGGCCGTGCTCGTCTTCGGCCTCGCGACCTATCGGCGAAACGAACTCTGGCGCGACCCCATGAGCCTCTGGAGCGATGCGGCGAGGAAATCCCCGGGCAAGTCCCGCACGCAGACGAACGCGGGCTCGCGCCTACTGGAACGCGGCCAGTTGGCCAGCGCGGAGGCGCACCTCAAGCGTGCGGTCGCGATCAATCCGCGGTTCGCGACGGCGCACCTGAATCTGGGTGCGTACTACCAGCGGGTCCGGAAGCCTGACCTTGCGGAGCGTCACTACCAGACGGCGGCCGAACTGGATCCACAGGACGCGCGGGTGCCGATGGGTCTCGGGATCCTGAATCTGAGGGAGGGGAGGCCGGCCGAGGCCGAGGCGCACTTCCTGATTGCACTCGAGCGTGATTCGACGATCGCGGCAGCCTTCGGGTTCTTGAGCGTGGCGTCGTACATGCGGGGCGACGACGACCGGGCGATCCATCTGGCGGAACGGGCCCTCGCGCTGGAGGGTGGCCAGTACGATGCGCTCAACAACCTGGGCCGGTCGTGGAAGCGGAAGGGTGACTTCGCGCGCGCGCGGCTCTTCTACGGCCGCGCGTTGGAGAGCGAACCCCAGTCCACCGAGGTGCTGGTGAACCTTGGCAACCTGGCGCTCGCCGAGAACGAGCCTGCGCGAGCGGAGGAGCTCTACCAGCAGGCGCTCGCCATCAATCCCGTGTATGTCGGTGCCCTCAACGCCTTGGGCGCGTTGCGATTCCAGAAGCAGGACTACGCCGGAGCACGACACTACTTCGAGCTCGCCGTACAGCGGAACCCCGAGAACGCAGAAGCCCAGAACAACCTCGGGCTCTGCCACCAGCGGGAGGGCCGGCACGATCTCGCGGTCGCGAGTTTTCAGCGTGCGCTGCAGCTGCGACCCGAGTACGTGGAGGCGCGGCAGAACCTCGAGCTCGCGATGCAGGCGAATCGAGGCTACTGACGGTGAAGTCTCAGGCGGTTCGCGCTGGGCTTGGTGCCTCCGAAGCAGCTACCCCGCGGATCGCTGACCCTGCAGCGGTGTACGCCGACCTCCGGCGTCCGCGAGGTCGTTCAACCGCCTGCAGCGGGCTTCTTTGAGCTCGCTCCGTATAGGGAGCAGGTGGATCTCCGGCCGAGCGTGATCTCCTTCCCGCGAACCGGTCTGTGTTCAAACCAACGCCCGGATGTTGTGCAAACACAAAAGCCTAGCCGCGATACTTCACGCGAAACTCCCAAAGATTCCCCTTGTGCTCGCCGAACAATTCGTTGATGTTTGTGCCGCAGCGGTCAATTTCCACGAGTCAGCAGCAGCGATAGCTCGTGTCTGCGGTCCCCCCCCGATACCCACTCACAAGTCGCGAAAGCTGGCTCCCGGTCGCACAACGCAGGGCGCGACACGCCCTGGCACCGACGAGCGCCACGTTGACTCATCGCGATCATCCCTTCACGTGCAACTTCAGCTTCACGCCTCGCATTCGCGCGGGCGTGGAGTTCATCTTCGATTTCAATGGCGACCGTGTGCACCACGCGGTCGCCTTCTTCATTCCAGTGACTCGATAGTTCTGACGAATCAGTTGTCCCCAACCGTCGCTTGCGTGAGCCCCCCCTCCACGCCGCGTCTTCCTTCGAGGGCCGCCTCCATGAACCGTCTGACGAGCTTCTTGCTCCGGACGTGCCCGCTGATGATCGTCGCGCTGATTCTCTCGGCGACGTCGGTGATGGCGCAGACCGCCACGCTCACGAGCGACGCGAACGACTATCCGCCCGGGTCCACCGCGACCCTCACGGGCGCCGGCTTCGAGCCGGGCGAGACCGTCGTCCTGCAGGTGCTGCACGCGGACGGGTCGCCAGCGAACGGCACCGACCACGACCCGTGGAACGTGGTCGCCAACGCGAGTGGCGGATTCGTGACCACGTGGCACGTGTGCGAGGACGACTGCGTCGGCGAGCTGCTGCGTGCGACGGCTGTGGGGCAGACGTCCGGGCGGTCGGCGATCGCCGAGTTCATGGATTCCGGGGGCAGCTACACGCTCAAGTGGTACGCGGCGGACCCCGAAGTGAACAGGGCGCCCTACCTGCCCACCTACCCCAAGCTCCAGCCTTCGCAGCTTGCCTGTCCGGCGCCGAGCGGCGGAACGGGCCGGGCCGCCGACCCGCTCGGGAATGCTGTCGCCTTCGCGACTCCCCCGATTCCCAGCAACCTGGACGCGGTCACGTCGCTCCAGCCGAAGGACATGGCGCTGTGCCAGATCGTGCCGTTCTTCGTGCAGCTCACCGTGAACGGGAGCACCTCGCCCGAGAACGGCGTCATCAACTTCAATCCCGAGTGGCTCGCCAAGACGACGAGCGGCCAGGACTTCGGCTTCGATCCCAGCTACGGCGTGTACTGCGCGTTTGTGGATACCGCGGACCCTGCGCACGTGGACCCTGGCGCCGATGCGAAGGTGGATTCGTACACCTCGACCACGCTGGGCGTTGGCGGCAGTAACGAGCGCATCCGCGGCACCATCCAGGTGTCGGGACTCGATGACGGCGACAAGGTCATCGTCGAGCTCTGGGTCGTCCTCAAGTGCACCGTCCCCGCGGGTGCGACCGGCAACGTTCAGACTTCCTTGGATGTAGCCACGACAGGGCCGGTGGGCGGCGGCGGCAGCAACATCAGCCTGGGCAACCAGACCCTGCCGCTCAGCCAGGTCGGCTCGTTCTTCACCGCCGATGCAGACCTCTCGGTGACCAAGACCTCCCTGCCGGTGTGCTTTGGCGGGAACATCACTTACACGATGGTGGTCACCAACAACTCCACGACCACTGTTGCAAACACCGTCGTCGCCACCGACAACCTCGGGCCGAACCAGACGTTCGTCTCCGCCTCGGGCTCTCCTTACTCCCAGTCGGGCTCGACGATCACGTACAGCATCGGGGCACTCACGCCCGGTCAGTCCGCGACCCTGACACTGGTCGTGACGCCGACCGCGAGCGGCTTGGTGACCAACTCGGTGGCCGTGACCGCCATCACCGACGATCCCGTGGCCGCGAACAACACCGCCTCGACCACGACCACGGTCTTCACGGCCCCGTCGTGCTCGATCAGCGGGTCGGACCTCGTCTGCCCGACTTCTACCCCGCTCGTCTACTCCGGGCCCGCCGGCATGAGCTCCTACAGCTGGAGCATCACTGGTGACGGCACTATCACGAGCGGCGCCTCGACTCAGTCGGTCACCGTGAGCGCGGGCGCCACTTGTGGGGCCAGCTTCACGCTGACCCTGATCGCAACGGACGGCAGTGGCTGCGTGGCCACGTGCACGAAGACCGTGATCGTGCAGGATCTGGTTCCGCCGGTGATCGCTGCGCTGCCGGCCCCGACGACCATCGACTGCCCGGCGACGCCGAGCTTCGCGACGGCGACGGCGACGGACGCCTGTGACACGAGCGTGACGCCCACGTTCGCGGACGCGACGAATGCCAGCGCTTGCGCCGGCAACTACAGCGTCACCCGCACCTGGACGGCGACCGACGACTGCGGCAACTCGTCGACGGCGACCCAGACCATCAATGTGCAGGACATCACCGCCCCGGTGATCGCTGCGCTGCCGGCCCCGACGACCATCGACTGCCCGGCGACGCCGAGCTTCGCGACGGCGACGGCGACGGACGCCTGTGACACGAGCGTGACGCCCAC
>CAZADU010000264.1:0-4704 GCA_964483945.1 uncultured bacterium | reverse complement strand
ACTCGCTCAAGCTCGCCGACTGACACGTCCGGGTGAGGGCGCCAGGCGCGGCCCCGGCCGGCATCGCAGTCACGACCAACAATCCTCGTCGCACAACCAAAGGATTCCAGCCGTCCGTCAGTGATCCAGCCCCACGCGTCTGAGGACGTCCGCGAAACGCGGGTCCGCACGCACGGGATCGAACCCCGCATCCACCTTGAGCAGGGTGAGGATCTCGGAGCGATCCTCGATCGCGAGGTCCAGCCAGTGGAACGTGGAGTCGGCCTCGCCGAGCCCCGCGAATGCGTAGGCGATGTTGCCCGCGGGCACGAACGTCTTCAGCCGGCTTTCGCGAAGCAGGTTGATGAGCCGCAGCGCATCCGAACGCCTTCCGGCCGTGCCATAGATGTGCGCCACCTGCGCGAAGCTGTCGTTGTTGGGGTATATCTGAAGACTCTTCTCCGCGGCCGCGACCGCCCCCGCGTGATCGCCCGTCAGCTCCAGCGCCAGCGCGAGGAAGATCAGCGGCAGGTAGTTCGAGGGCTCCGCGTCGCACGCGGCCGTCAGCAACGCCACCGCCTCCGGCCCCCGGCGGGCGAGCGAGAGGTTCCAGCCGAGGAAGATGTTCCTGCTCGAGGACATGGGGTCGAGGTCGACCGAACGCCGCACCTCTGCGAGCCCCTCCTCGAACTGGCCGGTCAGGACGAGCCGACGCCCGCGCCAATAGCGCGCGTCGGCGTCTCCCGGTTTCAACTCGACGGCACGGTCGAGTTCTTTCTCGGCTGCCCGCCAGTCCCATTCGTAGGTCATGTGGACGATCCCGAGAGACGTGTGCGCCTCGGCGACCGATTCATCCAGTTCCAGTGCCTTCTTCGCCGCCTCACGCGCCTGTGGCATGACCGAGTTCGGTGTCAGGTACGTGCTGGAGTAGCCGTAGTAGCTGTCCGCTAGACCCGACCAGGCTGGCGCGTAGCCCGGCTCCAAGTCCAGCGAGTGCTTGAAGTATCGCTCAGCCGAACGATAGCCATCGAGCGTCATCCCCATAGCCAGTACCTGGCGGCCGCGCAGGTAGGCCTCGTAGGCCTGTGGATTCACCTGCATGGAGCGCTTCAGGCGCGAGTGCTCCTCGGGGGTCACCTTGACCTTGATCTGCTTCGCGATATCCAAGGCCACATCACTCTGCAGCTTCAGCACATCCACCATTCGCCGGTCGTAGCTCTCGGCCCAGATCACATCACCGCTCTCCACACGCACGAGTTCCACGCTGATCCGGACCTGGTCCGCTACCCGTGACACCGAGCCGCGGAGGATGGCGGGCACGCGCAGCGTCCGACCTATCTGCGACAGCGAACGGCGCTGCTGCACGAGACCCTCGATCGAGGCTCTCGAGATCACGCGCAAGGCCGCGATCTTGGCGAGTCGCGTGGCGATCTCCTCGGTCATGCCTTCGGCGAAGAACGCCTGGTCGGGGTCCTTCGACAGGTTGACGAGCGGGTATACAGCCAGCGAACGGATGGCGCCCGATGGCACCGGCGGACGGCAGCCGGCGATGCGATCACGCCCGACGATGCCGAGCGCCGCGAGCAGCGCGATTCCCAATGTGCCGGCGAGGCCAGCGGCCAGCCGTCGGTCGCGCCACCTCGGGGCAGGACCCGACGGCACTGGGACCGCAACAGCCCCCCACGAGCCGAGTGCCACCATCTGCTCGAGCGCCGCGCGCACCTCCCCCGCGCCGTGGAAACGTTGCGCTGGGTCCTTCTCCATACAGCGCGCGATGATGGCCCGCAGCCCGTCGGGTACCGAAGCCGGCAGCGGATCCGCGGGGTGTTCGAGGATCGCGGCCGCGATCTGGTACATGGTCTGGCCGGCGAACGGCCGGCAACCCGCCAGCAGTTCGTACATCATCACACCGAAAGACCAAAGATCCCCACGGACATCGCATACCGCGCCACGCAGCACCTCGGGCGGCATGTAGTGGGCCGTCCCCACAACCGCACCGGCCTGCGTGAGTGCATCAAGGGTCTCGGTCACCGTGCGATCGTCAGCCGGCTGAAGCTGTCGGGCGAGCCCGAAATCCATGACTTTCACTCGCCCGTCATCCGACATCATGACGTTCGCGGGCTTCAGGTCGCGGTGGATGACTCCGCGTGCATGGGCGTGTTCCAGCGCGTCTGCGATGGCGATGCCGACGCGCGCGATCGCCGCGGGAGTGGGATGGGTTTCCACGCGCCACTGATCGAGCGTGCGGCCCTCGACCAGTTCCATGGCGATGTGAACGCCACCGGCTGCCTCACCGACCTCGTGAATCGTGCACACGGAGGGATGGTTGAGCGCCGCCGCACTCCTGGCTTCGCGCAGCAGCCGAGCACGGGCCTGCGGGTCGTTGGCAACCTCGGGCGGCAGCACCTTGAGCGCCACGTGGCGCCGCAGATGTTCGTCCGCCGCGCGGTACACCACACCCATCCCGCCCGCGCCAAGACGCGAGACGATGGTGAAATGCCCTAGGCGAGTGCCAAGTGTGAGATCGGGATTCGACAGAAGTCCCCCGTGATCCCGGAACAGGGCCTCCGGGTGGGCGAAGATCGACTACGCCTACGCCGGGGGACGCGACAGACGCTGACGAGTATTCCCTACTACCCCGGGCGCGGGCAAGAACTGCTGAAGGGGCGGCGCAGCTACTCGGGAGCCTGATCCGCGGCCTTGGCGCACTTACTAGCGCCGGCGGGACCCCGCCGCGGTGCGGTCCACGACGACGGCACCGCCCTTCATCACCCACACCACATGGTCGATGATCACGTTCACGTCCTGGAGAGGATCACCTTCCACGGCGACGATGTCCGCAAAGAACCCAGGCGCCACGGTGCCGAGTTCTTGCTCCTTGCCGAGCAGTGCCGCGGCCGAGGTCGTGGCACTGGCCAGTGCCTCAGCCGGGGTCATACCTGCCTGCACGAACCAGCGCAACTCGCGCGTGTTTTCGCCGCACATGGTGAACAAGGCATCCGATCCCATGGCGATGCGCACGCCGGCGAGCCGCGCGCGGCGCACGGTAGCCAGGTTGCGCTCGCGGAACGTGTCGAGGTCCTTGACGACCGCCGGACCGTAACCGAACTCCTTGGCGTGGTCGGCGTAGTAGCGATTGTGGTCCACGGTCGGTACGTACCAAGTGCCGCGGCGGCGCATCTCAGCGAGTGTCGAATCGTCAAGTTCCACCGCGTGCTCGATCGAGTTCGCGCCGGCGCGCACCGCGTCGCGCGCACCCTCGAGACCGTAGGAGTGCACCGCGAGCCGCACCCCCAGCGCGTGCGCCGCATCGGCCGCAGCCTTCATTTCCTCGAACGTGAATGTCTGGCGCGTGGACACGTCACCGCCGGAGCCCGAGGACCCGAACATCTTCACCCAGTCAGCCCCCGCACCGTACACTTCCTGACGCACGACGCGCATGATTTCGGCGGGTCCATTCACGACGCCCGGGTTCGGGAAGTCGAGGTGCGGCCGCGACGAAGAGTAGGTGATCTGGAGCGGGATGCCGCACACGAACATGCGCGGGCCGGTGATGAGACCCTGGTTGATGAGGTCGCGCATGGCGATGTCGTTGTTCTGCATCGCGCCCAGGTCACGCACGGTGGTCACACCGGCGCCAAGCGTGCGCTCGGCGTTCTTGCGCGCGTGGAACACGGCGACGGCCGGGTGCTCATCGAGCATGCTGTAGTCGAACGGCTTCACACCCGACTCGGGATCCCAGTTGTAGGTGAGATGCGTGTGGACGTCGATCAAGCCGGGAATACCGGTGTAGCGCGACAGGTCGATGACGGTCGCACCTGCGGGCACGGTTGTGCCTACGCTCTTCACACGATCGCCGTCGAGCACCACGACGGCACCCTTGATCACGCCGCCCTTTCCGTCGACGAGCGTGCCAAAACGAACGGCGGTGAGGGCAACCGGAACGGCCGCTGCCGACCCCGCGCACAAGCTCGAGGCGAGCGCGACCACGACGATGGCCACGAATATGAACCTGAAGCGGATCATGACCCGGGACGCACCGCGCCGCCCCAGCCCGCGTCGAATGCGCGCATGATCTGCTCGCCGGTGTTGGTGGGCGGAGCACTGGCCAACCAGAACGGATTGGGGCTGTGGATGCCGGCGAACGAGACGGACAGGTCGGCCATGGGCTCTCACCGGTGTGGCGGATCACACGGGCCCGCTCGGGTGTTTAGGTTCTAGGGCTCTGGGGTGCTCGGGCTCTCAGCCCTCTACGGCGCGAGCCCGGAGCATAGCCCCGGCGCGCCGGGGGCGCTACGGAAGAACGCCAGCGTGTGCTACGTCAGTGAAAATGCACCCCTCTAACGCGTCAGTGATTATGCACCCCCATGGAACTGATCCTCATGGGAACGCGCGACGCCCGGCGGCTGGGTGTGATTCAAGGCGCTCTGGAACGGAAGCTGACAAATCAAGAGGGTGCCGAGCGTCTCGGGCTGAGCCGGAGCCAGTTCAAGCGGTTGCGGCGGCAGCTCCGGGAGGGCGGCGCCAAGGGTGTGATCCACGGCAACCGCGGGCGGGTCTCGCCACGAAGGCTCTCGGAGGAGCTGCGCGACCAGGTGGTGGCTCTGCTGACCGGGGAGGTCAAGCTCAACGACCACCATATCTCGGACCTGCTCCACGGTATGAAGCTGGCGGTGAGTCCCGCCTCGGTGCGTCGCATGCGTCAAGAGCACAAGCTGCCGCCCA
>CAZADU010000263.1:0-3346 GCA_964483945.1 uncultured bacterium | reverse complement strand
CGAAGATGCACGCCACGCCGGCTCGCCCAGGGCGAAGTCGATTAACGAGGCCGGCTCGGTCGGTCGCGGGTGGGAGCTCGTGCTTCGGCGCGCGCGGGCGCGCGGGTCGTGGTCCCGAATCCAAAGTATTCGAACAGGTGCCGACACGCATGCTGATGCCCCCGCCGAGGTTTCTCGGTGGAAGAGGTGGTCCTGATCGGGGGGGTCAGCGGGTTCCAGCCCAGCATCATCCAGACTCGCCGAGCGTCGCGCAATGCAGAACGCGATCTCGACGACCGAGCACGAGGCCAGCCGCCACGTCGTGAACTCGAGGTCGCGGCCCCGCGGCAGGTTCGCTCCCGCGGGGTCGCTTCGTTTCGCCTTGCGCGGTCCTCAGGGATGTCGGAGCCTCGGGGCTTCCGTCGGCCCTCCCGGGAGACCCATCCCCATGCTCCTCAAGCGCTACTACGACGACCCGCTCGCCCAGGCGAGCTTCATGGTGGGCGATACCGTCACGCACGAGGCGATCGTCATCGATCCCAACCGCGACGTGGACGCGTACATGGCGGCCGCCAGCGCGGATGAGATGCGCATCGTCGCGGTGACCGAGACGCACATCCACGCCGACTACTGCTCGGGCACACGCGAGCTGGCCCGGCGTGCCGGTGCCAAGGCGTATCTGTCCAACGAGGGCGACGCCGACTGGAAGTACGGCTGGGGCCACGAGCCGAACGTGGTGCTGGTGCGCGACGGCAGCGCGATCCGCGCCGGCCGCGTGCGGCTCGACGTGGTCGCCACGCCGGGGCACACGCCCGAGCACATCAGCTTCGTGCTCACCGATGAGGCGGCAAGCCCCGAGCCCATGGGTATCTTCACCGGCGACTTCGTGTTCGCGGGCGACGTGGGCCGGCCCGACCTGCTGGAGCGAGCCGCCGACATGAAGGGCACGATGGAGCGCGGCGCACGCGTGCTGCATGCATCGCTCGTGAAGTTCCGCGAGCACTACCCGGGCCACTTGATGCTGTGGCCGGGCCACGGCGCGGGCTCGGCCTGCGGCAAGAACCTCGGCGCGGTGCCGGTCACGACACTCGCGTACGAGAAGCTCACCAACTGGGGCGTGCGTAGCGAGAGCGAGAGCGAGTTCGTGCGCGAGGTGCTGGCCGGGCAGCCCGAGCCGCCCGTCTACTTCAAGCATATGAAGCGCATCAACAAGGAAGGCCCGCCCATCCTTGGCGCTTTCCGCGAACCGCCGCGGCTCGCGGATGATGCGATTCTCGCCGCGCTCGAACGCGGGGACGCGATCGTGGACCTGCGGCCCACCAAGGACGTGCTCGCGGGCGCGATTCCCGGCGTGCTGGGCATCCCGGTGGGCGGTTCGTTCCCGACCTGGGCCGGCTGGTTCCTGCCCTACGACCGCCCGGTGTCGCTGCTCGCAAATGACGCCGAGCGCGTGCGCGCGGCGGTGCGACAGCTCGCCATGATCGGACTGGACGACGTGGCGGGCTGGTATGGCGCCGGGGCGTTCGCGGCCTGGGAGCGTTCGCGCGGCGCGTTGGCGGTCACTCCGGGGATCGCGGCCGGTGAGGCGTTCGAACGCGCCAGGCGCGGCGAGTTGGTGCTGCTCGACGTGCGCGGCTCGTCGGAGTGGGCGTCGGGCCACGTGCCGGGAGCCCAGCACATCCCGCTCGGCGAGCTGCCTGCGCGCGCGGGCGAACTGCCGCGCGACAAGCCGGTCGCGCTCTTCTGCGGCGGCGGCACGCGTTCGCGTATCGGCGTGAGCGTACTGCGGCGTGCGGGGTTCGCCCAGCTTCTGGATCAGGGCGGGGGCTTCGCCGAACACGTCGAGGCCGGGCTGCCGGTCGAGTAGACGAGCGGGGCTGGCCCAAGGCGAACTAATGTAACTCCATCGTTCTGTCTGCCGCCGCCAACCAGTAGCTCCTGCCGTGGGAACACTTCAGCTTGGCTTTTGGGCTTAGACAACCACTCCGCTTGCGCCCAGAGCCTTGCTGCGCCATATTCCTTTGCCCTTCTGACGCGCCGCTGTCCTTTGCCCCTGCGAGGCTATGCCCGTTCGCGACGCCCTGCCCGCCGTGCTCCGTGGTGACTTGGGAGCCGATCTCTCGCCCGCTTCACGCGCCGAGCTGGAGACGCTCGCCCACGATGCCCAGGCCGAGAAACGCCTCGCCTGGTTGCGAGACGAGCTCGGCGGCCGCCTCAAGCAGGCCGACGCCTCGTGGGGTGTGTACTATCTGCTCTCGGCCGCGTGTGCGCTGAACGGCGAGGTCGAGCGCGCGCAGCAGACACTGCTCGCACTCGGCGAAAAAGTGCTGGCCAAGAAGAAGTGGGAGCCGCTCGCCGCCGTGGCTGAGCGCTCGCTGTCGCTCATGCAGACGCAGGCGGCCGCGAAGCTGCTGGTCGAGGCCCACGAGGGGCTTGGCAAGGACCCCGCGCGCCTGGATGCGCTGTCGCGCGCGTGGGCGATCATGCCCGAGGATCTGGACCTGGCGCAGAAGCTCGCCAAGCGCCTGGGCGACGCCGGCCGCGGCGACGACCGCCGTGCGCTGCTGGGCGAGTTGGCCGCCATGTTCGCCGAAGAGAACCGCTACAAGGACCTCGAGTCGGCCGCGATCGAACTGGCCGAGCACGACGACTGGGAGGGCCTGCTGCACGTGGCCGAGGCGCTCCCGGTACTGGCCGGCAAGGGCGCGTTCAAGGAGTGCGCGGGCATCGCGAGCGTCACGCTCGAGGGTCTCGCCAAGTGCGGCCGCGCCGGCCAGGCAATGGACGCCATGCGCCGAGTCGTGAGCATCGCGGTCACCACGCAGGGCGAGGACGGTGCCGAGGCTTTCCGCGGCGCGGTCACCGAGGCGATGCGGCAGGGCCCCGGCAAGGACGTGCCCGGGCTGGAAGACGCCGTCGTGGCGAGCGGGCTTGCCGGCGACACACCGCTGGCCAGGGCGATCGAATCGTTCGACACCATCGCGTCGCTGGCCCCCGGCCGTGGCGTGCTGCACGACGGCTTCGGTCCCGGCCGTATCGTCTCGAACGACACGGTCACCATCGTCGTGGACTTCATGAAGTCCAAGGCCCACAAAATGCCCTACGTCGCCGCGCGCCGCACACTGACCGCGGTCACCGAGGACGACATCCGGCTCATGCGGCACACCAACCCGACCGAGATGGCACGCATGCGCACCGAGGAGCAGGCCAGTCTCATCGTGGGCGCGCTCAAGTGCCTCGGTGGCTCCGCCGACTCCAATCGGTTGAAGCTTTTCCTGATCAGCGCCGGCCTGATCGCCCCCAAGGACTGGACGGTGTTCTGGCGCAAGGCCAAGCCGGCGTGCGAAAAGGACCCGCGCATCGACCA
>CAZADU010000262.1:0-2337 GCA_964483945.1 uncultured bacterium | reverse complement strand
GGTGGCGAGCAACAGTAACCGAGTCGCGAGCGACAGTGACGGTCCGCGCTGCGCTCCAAACATTCGGTGTGCGGCAGACACTGGGACAGCGGGTGGGGTCGCGTCTGCGGAGCTTCCAGGCTCAGGCGGGGCCGGGGCCTGCTCCATCGCACGGGTCGCCGCCGTGACGGTTCTATCGGTACTCGTCATTGCTCCGACTCTCGCGATACGGCTTCCCTTGCTTGTCGAGGTGCTCGACGGGGCCAGCGGCACGCAGTTCGAGCGTCAACGCGAGCGATTCTTGCAGCGGCAGGGTGATCGTTCGGCTCATCAGGCTCGCGCGCTCGTGCCAGACGTGGAGTGTACCCGCTCCGAGTGGGAGGCCCTCGAGCGAGAAGCGGCCGTCCGCGCCTGGGCGAACCACGAAAGGCGTGTCGAGGGCCAGCACGTAGGCGGACATGGCGTGGTGCACGTTGCAGTACACACGCACGAGACCCGGCTTCTCGATCCGTGCGGCCTTGCCCGACCCCTGGCGGTAGAGCCCGAGATCGAAGCGGTTGCCGGGCGAGACCGAGAAGACGTTGTGCAGGATGGGGTCGCTGTTCGGGAACCAGACTTCGCTGCCGGCCGGCACCACGGTGACACGCGGGCTGAAGCGGCGGTCCCGCATCTGGACTTCCGCGCGCACTGGAGCAAGTCGCACAGCGCCGTCGACGGGGACGAACCACACCACCGCGTCCGCGGCGTCGGACACCGGAGCGCCCTTCTCGACGAGTGTCAGCATGCCGACGAGCGAAACTCCCTCGGCATGGGCCGCCGTCGGCGCCGAAAGCAGCGCGAGCAACAGCACGAGCGGCGGAAGCAAGAAAGGGAAGCGTCGCATCTCGCCCGGCAGCGTAAGCGGAGCCGAGGCGCCTGTGCCAGTGGAGATTTCGTGCTCTTCCAGCAGCGGGTTCATTCAGTGTCCTGGAGCCCAGGAACGGGGTAGAGCCGTACCCGGGGAACCGTTCTGACCGTGACCCCGGGCACCGGTTGCGCGGCACGCATCGCCGTTGCATGCTGCCGTTGGCCACTATCACTTGCATGAAGTATCCCCAAGGAGGTGCGCATGATGAAGCGAATCGCATTCGGAGTTCTCATGCTGGGCATGGCAGCAGTGCTGTCGATGGGTTGCGCGGGCAGCAAGGCCCCCGCCGAAGTGGCCTCGGCCACCTCTGCCGCTTCTTCCGCCGCCTCGTCGGTCGCATCGCTGGCGAGCGACCCCTTGGTCTCGAGCCTGACGAGCGGCCTTGGACTCAATGCGACCCAGGCCGTGGGTGGTGCCGGGGCGCTACTGGGTCTCGCGCAGGAGAATCTCGCGAAGGCGGACTGGGACAAGATCGCGAGTGCTGTCCCCGGAGCGGGCCCGCTCATCTCGCAGGCCAAGTCGCTGGGTGGCATCACCGGCAAGTTCGGCAGCCTCGCGGGCCTCGCCCCAGCATTCTCGAAGATGGGGCTCAGCGCCGACCAGGCGGCGTCGCTTACGCCGGCGGTGACGGACTACGTCTCCAAGGCGGCGGGCCCTGAGGTTGGAAGTCTGTTGGGCGGCGCGATCAAGTAGAGAAGTTCGCGAGCGAGTACGGGAGAGTTCCAGCAGCGACGGTGAAGCGTCAGCCGCCCCGCGTCAGGTGGCAGAGAACAGCTGCTGGAACTCCGGCTCGTCGCGCACACAGGTCAGGTCTGGATCGCGGTTGGCCCATTCCATGTTCGCGTAGCCAGAGGCCTTGGCCTTCTTCAGCATCTCGATCGCCTCCCGCCGCATGTTCATGATCCCGTAGGCGCAGGCCGCGTTGTAGAGCACGTTGGGATCGTTGAACCGCATCGTGACCGCCCGTTCGAGTTCACGAACCGCGTCGCTTCGGCGCGCGACCTTGGCGTAGTTCACGGCCAGCAGAATACGTGCGCGAACGTCCTCCGGGACGACCTCCAGCTGCTTCTCCAGAACAGTCAGCACACGGGTTTCAAGTTCCTTCAGTTCAGCGGCTCGCCCGAGCTTTCCCAGGATGTTGAGGAAGGGCACGTACACATTGTAATCATCCCCACTCGCGCTCATGGCCGCCTCGAGCAGTGCGGCGCCCTCCTCGAGGCGATCCGACGAGAAGTAGGTGCGCGCGAGCACGGTGTAGGCACCCTCGCAATCGGCCTTGCGCCCGATCGCGAGCTTCGCGTAGCGAATCGCCTCGTCGTACTTCTTCTCGGCGTAGAAGATCCGGGCCCGGGCGGACAGAGCCTCAGCCAGATTGGGATCGATGGCCAGCGCGCGGTCGCACGCCTCGAGCCCCCGCTCGATCCAGCGCGGCTGGTGGTCGTGGATCTCGT
>CAZADU010000261.1:0-3626 GCA_964483945.1 uncultured bacterium | reverse complement strand
TTCGATTTCACCGCGGACTTCCTCGCCTACGAAGGCGCCGACGTGGAGCGGCTGCTGGCCGTGCCGGGATTCGAGCCCGGGCGGCTGGCTCTGATCTCTTCGGGTCAGGTCTACCTGGTCACGGCCGAGCCGAGGCCGCCGTTTCGCGAATCAGACGCGGATGCGCCGCTGAGTCCCGAGCCCGCACGCGGCACGCGAGATCACGGCGAGTGGTCCTACGGCGTGGGCAAGCGCGCCGCGGAGGAAGCGCTGCGCTCGTCATCCTCCGCGCGCGGCCTGCCTGCGATCGCGCTGCGACTGCCCGTGATCCAGGGCGAGGCCGACGGCACCGCCTCGCGCCGGTTGTGGGCGTGGCTCGAGCGCATGCGTGACGGCGGTACCGTGCTGCTGCCTGAAGGCGGCGCGCAGCGCGTGCGGTTCCTGTACGTAGCCGACGCGGCGCGAGCGCTGACCGTGCTCGCCGGTTCGGCCCGATGGCCCGACGAGCGGGCGCTCAACCTCGCCCAGCCGGATGAGCCCACGCTGCGCGAGTTCCTCGAACAGGTGGCCGCGGCCGCCGGGCTCGCTCCGCGATTCGTCGCGGTCAGCGCAGCGGACCTGGCGCAGGCGGGGCTCGCCGACACCTGCGCACCCTACTGGGGTCGCTGGTGTTCGCGGCCCGACCCCGAGCGCGCGTTCGAGGTGCTCGGTGTCCGCACGCAAGCCGTCTCTGAGTACCTGCCGCAAGTGGTACGCGCGCACCTCGCGGACGCTCCGCACGCCTCGCACTCGGGCTATGCTCAGCGCGCACGCGAGTTGGAGTTGGCGGCGAGGCTATCGGGCGGCTGACGCGTGGCGCGGCGTTCACCTCCGTCGTGCCCGCCCCGCGGGGAATCCAGAATGCAGCGAGGCCTGCAGCTGTGGCATCCGCTCGGCGCTTCAACTTCATGCGGCGCGGCCGCTTGACCGGGGTGGAGCGGCCCGGCTACTCTTTTCCGCCGCTGCTCACCCAGACCTGTAGGGCGAGCGCGCCAGATGCCGTTCCTCGGTAGCTCAATGGTAGAGCATTCGGCTGTTAACCGAAGGGTTGTAGGTTCGAATCCTACCCGAGGAGCCAGTTCCCGGGCCCCCGTGACGGGCATCACGTCGCGGGGGTCTCGGCTTCTGCGCACGAGGCCCGCAGACGCCGCGCCCGCCCGGCCCCCCTGCCCTAGGCGTGCCAGACGCACCGCGGCGGCCCTGGCTCAGGCGCTGCGCACGTCCTCGGAAGACTCGGGCTCGGCCGGCCGCTTCGGTGCGCGCAACAGCGACAGGGCCACACCCACACCGAGCACGCCCGCCACCACTGCGAGCGAGATGCCGATGGGGATCTTGTACCACTCGGTGAGCGTCATCTTGACCGCGATGAACAGCAGTACGACGGCGAGTGCTGGACGCAGGTAGACGAGCTTGTCGAGCATGCCCGAGAGGCAGAACGTGAGCGAACGGAGCCCGAGGATCGCGAACACGTTCGACGTCATCACGATGAACGGGTCGCGCGTGACCGCGAAGATGGCGGGAATCGAGTCCAGCGCGAAGACGAGGTCGGTGAGCTCGACCAGCACCAGCACCGAGAACATCGGCGTGGCGAGCCAGCGGCCGTTCTCGCGCACGAAGAACGCGGGCCCACGCCACTGTGGCGTGCTCGGCACCACGCGCTGGAACAGGCGGAACAGGGGGTTCTTCTCGGGGTGTGCTTCTTCCTCGCCCGCGCGCAGCAGCTTGATGCCGGTGATGAACAGGATGGCCGCGAACACGTACATGACACCGTGGAAGGCCTCTAGCGCGGCCACGCCGGCGAACACGAACAGGCCGCGCATCACCACCGCGCCGATCACGCCCCAGAACAGCAGGCGGTGTTGGAGCTCGGGGGGCACGGCGAACGTGGAGAACAGGATCAGGAACACGAACACGTTGTCCACGCTCAGCGCCTGTTCGATCAGGTAGCCGGCGAGGAACTCCTGCCCGGCCACGGGACCGAAGCGCAGCCAGACGAACGCGTTGAACGCGAGCGCCAGGCTGATCCAGAACACGCTCCAGCCTGCCGCCTCACGGAACGAGATGGCGTGCGGCTTGCGGTGGAAGACACCCAGGTCGAGTGCGAGCAGGGCGGCCACGACCACCGCGAACGCAAGCCAGTGAATCGGCGAAGCCGCTGACATCGGGGGGCACCTCCGCGGGACGACGCCCCGGAGGCGAACAAAGGTCGCCCCGGAGGCTGGAATGGGTTCAGGGTCGTGAGCCGGGAGGGATCCGCACTCGAAGCCGGCCCATCCTAGCAGGCCATGGCCTGGCCTGACGGGTCACGGCAGGCGCGCCCGGCGCCTCAAGCCGCCGTGTCAGTTGCGCCATCGGTGGCCGGAACCTTGCGCCTCGGAGCCCGCAGCAGCGACAGCGCGATGCCCGCGCCGAGGATGACGGCAACCACGCCCAGAGACAGTGTGATCGGAAGCTTGTAGAAGTCCGAGACCGCCATCTTGATCGCCACGAACATCAGCACGAACGCGAGCGCGGGCTTGAGGTACACGAGCTTCTCGAGCAGCCCGGCCAGACAGAACGTGAGCGCGCGCAGGCCGAGGATGGCGAACACGTTTGACGTGAGCACGATGAACGGGTCGCGCGTGATGGCGAAGATGGCCGGGATCGAGTCGATTGCGAACACCAGGTCGGTGATCTCGATCAGCACCAGCACGGAGAGCATGGGCGTGGCGAGCCAGCGGCCGTTGTCGCGCACCCAGAACGCGGGCCCGCGCCACTGCGGCGTGCTGGGGACGACGCGCTGGAACAGGCGGAACAGGAGATTCCGCTCGGGGTGCTCCTCGTGTCCCTTGGAGAGCAGCAGCTTGATGCCCGTGAAGAACAGGATCGCGGCGAAGACGTAGATCAGACCGTGGAACGCCTCCAGAGCGGCCACGCCGGCGAACACGAACGCGGCTCGCATGAGCACGGCGCCTGCCACGCCCCAGAACAGCAGCCGGTGCTGCAGTTCGGGCGGCACACGGAACGAGGCGAACAGCACGAGGAACACGAACACGTTGTCCACCGACAGCGCCTTCTCGATCAGGTAGCCGGCCATGAACTCCTGGCCGGCGGCGGCGCCGAAGCGCCACCACACGAGGCCATTGAACGCCAGCGCCAGCGCGATCCAGAAGCTGCTCCACCCCGCAGCCTCGCGGAACGAGATGGCATGCGGCTTGCGGTGGAACACTCCCAGGTCGAGGGCGAGCAGGAGCCCCACGACCAGTGCGAACACGATCCAGTGAATCGGGGAGGCGACAGACATCCGGTGAGCTCCTCAGGTGTTGCGGGTGCCAGGGCGGGGACTTGGAGGCTCGAGTCACAGCTTCGCCAGCGACAGTGAGTAATGTCGGACATCGGCTCCCTGAGGACCAGTTGAACCTTCGATGCTAACCATGAATCAATACCTCATGGTCAATCACGGCTGCCCGGTGCACCGTGTGCGGCATGTACGACCATCCCATGAGTGCAGGGCGTGGGGCTGGGCCCAGCCGTCGCTGTGCGGCCTGGACGGCGGGTGGGGCGACTGCATCGGCCAGGTCCTTCCCGACTCCGAGCGCTGCGACGACGTGGACAACGACTGCGACGGC
>CAZADU010000260.1:0-1595 GCA_964483945.1 uncultured bacterium | reverse complement strand
GAGTTCGTCCAGCGCGTCGCCGCCGGTGTGGTCCAGCACCAGTGCATGGGTTCGTCGGCACAGATCGCCTACTACCTGCTGTTCGCGATGTTCCCGTTTCTGCTCTCACTCGCGAGCCTGCTGGCGTTCCTCCCGATCCCGAACCTCATGGATTGGCTTCTGGGCCTGCTCGCCGCGGTCATGCCCACGGCGGCCTCGGCACTGCTGCGCGACTCCGTCGATCAAGTGGTGAGCCGGCCGCACAGCGGCCTGTTCTCGGCCAGCATCGTGGTGTCGCTGTGGGCCGGGGCGAACGCGGTCGAGGCCGTCACCCAAGGTCTCCACCGCGTACAGGGCCTGTGGGAAGACCGGCCGTTCTGGCGGACGCGGCTCCTCGCGTTGCTGCTCGCGGTGGGCGTGTCGTTCTTCGCCGTGCTGGGGCTGATCGCACTCTGGTTCGGATCGAGCGTGAGCCGCTGGTGGGAGGTTCGCGGCGGGCTGGGACCACTGCCGGTCGAAGTCTGGGACCTCATTCGCTGGCCGCTCGTGCTGCTGAGTCTGGTCGTCGCCATCGACCAGCTCTACTTCTTCGGCCCGGCCGCGCGCCCGCGCTGGCGCTGGATCACTCCGGGCGCGGTCGTCGCCGTGCTCGGCTGGGTCGTGGCCTCGCTCGGGTTCTCGTCGTACGTGACGCACTTCGGCTCGTACAACGTTATGTATGGTGGCATCGGTGCCGTGATCATCCTGCTCACTTGGATGTACCTGACCGCATTCTTTATCCTACTGGGCGCCGAGATCAACGTCGTGACGGACGAGAACCGCGCTCGCTGAGCGCGGCCGCCTCGCGCTGCCACTGGGAGGCTACCAAGATGATGCGCCGAACCCTCGTGATTCCCGTCTGCCTGGGCTTGATGTCCTGTAGCGGCGAGCGCAGCGCCGACCCGCAGGCGTCCTCCAAGGCCTTCGCGCAACTGATGGAGCGCGTCGCCGTGATCGATGGGCTGGCCGGGCCGGAGGGCGTCCGGTACGACCCCGAGCTGGACGTGTACTACGTGTCGAACTTCCATGGTGAACCCGCGGGCGATGCCAACGGTTTCATCAGCCGCGTAGGGCCGGACGGCGCGATCCTGACGCGCGAGTTCATGACCGGCACGACGCGGGCGCCCCTGCATGGGCCGCGCGGGATGTTCCTCACCGGCGATACGCTGTGGGCCGCCGACGCGAACGGCGTGCACGCCTTCCATCGTCGCACCGGCAAGCAATTAGGCTTTGTCGACTTCTTGCGCTTCGCGCCCGGCTTCCTCAATGACATCGCACGCGGCCCGGATGGAGCGCTCTATGTCACCGATACCGACCGTCCTCGCGTTTACCGGCTGGCCGGTGGCGAGGTGACCGTCGCGCTCGAAGACACCGCCCTGTGCGGGCCGAACGGCATCACGTGGGACGCACGCGAAGCGCGCTTCCTGCTCGCTTCCTGGAATCGAGGGGCCAGCGTGCACGCTTGGCGTCCCGGAACGCGCGCGATCGAACCGATCGGCGTCATGGGGCCAGGCGGTTTCGACGGCATCGAGCTCTTCGGAGATCGCATCGTGGTGTCGAGCCAGTCCGACTCGAGC
>CAZADU010000259.1:0-3120 GCA_964483945.1 uncultured bacterium | reverse complement strand
CTGCAGGCGGTACTGTTCGGCGTGGCGCACTTCTACCAGGGACGGCGCGGCATCCTGCTCACCGGATTCGCGGGAATGTTCCTGACCGCCGTCACGTTCGTCTCGGGCTCGATCTGGCCGGCGGTGCTGATCCACGCGCTGATGGACCTGAACGCGGGCGACCTGGCCTTGCGCGCGATGCCGGAGCCGGCGCGCCGGGCAGAAGGCACGTGACGCGGGGAGCACGCGCGTGATTGGCCACGCCGCGCACGGCGCGCGGCTGCTCGCGATGCCGGTGCCACGCGCGCTGCTGCTGCTGTCATTGCCGGTGCTGGCTTCGCAGACGCTGCGGCTCGCCTACCAGTGGGTGGACGCGGTCTGGGTCAAGGGTCTCGGCGTCGAGGCCACCGCCGCGGTGACCACGTCTGTGTTCGTGATGTGGTGCGTCTACGCACTCAACGACCTGTTCGGCGCCGGGCTCTCGGCCTACGTGAGCCAATTGATCGGCGCGGGCGAACCGGGTCGGGCCGGAATGGCGGTGCGCAAAGCAGTCATGGCCTCGGGACTCATCGGTGTGGCGTGCGCGCTGGCCGGGCCGGTTGTCGCGCGGCCACTGTTCGCACTGATGGATCCTGCGGGCAACGTGGTGGAACCGGGGGCGGTCTACCTGAGCACGGTGCTGTTCGGCGCGCCGTTCATGCTGTCGTCACTCACCGCCGAGGCGGCCATGCGCGCGGCGGGAGACACGCGCACGCCCATGCTCGTGGACCTGTCTTCGATCGTGCTCAACATCGTGCTGGCCCCGCTGCTCATCTACGGCTGGGGTCCGTTTCCGCGGCTCGAGCTGGCGGGTGCGGCGTGGGCCACGGTGATCGCGCAGGTGGCGATGTTCGCCTGCTACGCGGTGCTCGCGCTGCGCCGCCACCGGGCGCTCCCGCTGGCGTGGAGCGCACCGGGCGCCCCCGTGGGGCTCGCGGGGCTGTTGCGCGTGGGGCTCCCGGCCGCCCTCATCGGCATCCTGTTCTCGGTCGTGTACATGGCGTTCGTGCGCGGTGCTTCGCCTTACGGCGACGCGGCGGTGGCGATCATCGGGGTGGCCAACCGCATCGAGGCGATCCAGTTCATCCTGTCGCTGTCGGTGGGCTACGCCGCCGCCACACTTCTCGGGCAGGCACTCGGTGCGGGCGACACCGCGCGCGCCCAACTCGTGCTGCGCACGGCACAGGTCTGGGCCGTCGGCATCTCCTTGGTGATGACGCTGGTGCTGCTCGCCGCGCCGCAGCTGTTGCTCACCATGTTCACGAATGACCCCGAGCTGATGGCGGTGGGTGTGCCGTACCTGCGCGTGCTGGCGTTCGCCGTGGTGGCCACCGGCATCGAGATCGTGACCGCCGAGGCCGTGATCGGCTCGGGACACACTCGCGAGATGTCGCTCATCTACACGGTGGTCTCACTGCTGCGCATCCCGCTTGCGTTCTGGGTGCCGCGCTGGTGGGACTCGGGCGTGATGGGTATTGCCTGGCTCATCACGATCACATGCACACTGCGTGCGGCGGTCATCGTGACATGGGCGGCGCGCGGCACCTGGAAGCGCGGACTTTCGCGCGAGCTGCGCAGCGAGGGTGTGGCCCCGGGCGCGGGCACCGCGGGCTGAGGCCGCGCGCGCGAGCGACTTCGGCGCGTGGCGCCGCGCGACCTGCACCGTCTGCTCGTGCGCGTGCGGCGCCGAACCACTACAATCCCGTTGGCCTCACTCATCCCACGAGGACATCATGCGCGTCCGCTATTGCATCGTCGGCGGAGGGTTCGCCGCCGCCGCGGCCATCGAGGGCATCCGCTCGCGTGACCCCGAAGGCTCCATCCTTCTGCTGTCGCGCGAGAACCACCGTCCCTACCGCCGCCCGCTCCTGAGCAAGGACCTGTGGTACGGCGAGGCGACGCTCGAGCGGCTGCCGCTGCACGCCGACGAGTGGTACACCGAGCAGCGCGTCGACGTGAAGCTGCGGCACGAAGTAGTCGAACTGGACGCCGAGAATCGACGCCTGTGGGACACGCAGGGTGGTGTGATCGAGTACGAAGACCTGCTGCTCGCCACCGGCTGCCGCCCTCGCCGGCTGCAGGCCGAGGGCGCCGAGAGTTCGAGCGTTCGCTACTTCCGCGACCTCGAGGACTACCTCGACCTCGAAGCACGGCTCGACCGCCTGCAGCACATCACACTTGTGGGCGGTGGGTTCATCTCGGTCGAGATGGCCGCGGCACTTCGCTCCCGCCACAAGGAAGTCACTTACGTCCTGTCGGACGAGTATCCGCTTCAGCGCATGCTGCCGCGCGACTTGGGGCTGCCGCTGCTGGACCACCTGCGTGAGTTGGGGGTCGAAACAGTGAGCGGCGACACGCTCATCAGTATTGCGGAGAGTCCCGGGCTGGTGCATGCGCGCACACTGCTTGGCAACGAGCTGGACACGCAGCTGGTCATCGTGGACCAGGGCGCCGAGCCGCAGGTGGAGCTGGCCGAGGCGGCCGGACTGGCGATCGACGACGGCATCGTCGTGGACGAGTTCGGGCGAACGTCCAACCCGCACGTGTGGGCTGCGGGCGACGTGGCCGAATTCCCCTACCGGGCGCTGGGCCAGATCATGCGCGTCGAAGGCGCGGACCACGCCGAAGCGCACGGCCGCGCCGTGGGTGCCAACATGGCGGGCGCGCAGCAGCCGTACGACGAGCTGCCGCTCAAGTGGTTCCGCATCGGCGAACTGGTGTTCGAGGGCGTCGGCGAGTTGTGGGCGCGGCTCACCACCGAGATCCTGTGGGTGGAGCCCGGCCGCGAGGGCGTGGTGTTCTACCTGCGCGAGGACGTGATCCGCGGCGTGCTCATGATCAACATGCGCGACCGCCTGGAGTGGGCCCGCGCGTTGGTGCGCGAGGCGCGTGTCACTTCGGCGGCGGAGCGCTCTGCGTTGGTGACCGCGAAAGCCTGACCGCGCGTGAGCAGCGTGCGCGCGCCGCCCCTCGGCGCGTCGCTCAGGCCTCCGGGCGCCTCGCCGCCCGCGGTGCCCCGCTCAGGCCCCGGCGTCTCGCCGTCCTTGCGGGTCCAGTGCGTCGCGCAGGCCGTCGCCCAGGAAGTTGAACGCCAGCAGCGTG
>CAZADU010000258.1:0-4226 GCA_964483945.1 uncultured bacterium | reverse complement strand
CTGGAACATCTGCACCGGGATGCGCACCGCACGGGACTGCTCGGCGAGGCCGCGCAGGATCGCCTGCCGGATCCACAGTGAGGCGTACGTGCTGAACCGCAGGCCCCGCTCGGGTTCGAAACGGTCCACGGCGTGGATCAGGCCGAGGTTGCCCTCCTCGATCACGTCGAGAAACGGCAGTCCCCGGTTACGGTAGTTGCGCGCCACATACACGACGAGTCGCAGGTTGGCGAGGATCATCTGGCGGCGCGCATTCTCGTCTCCAGCGCGGGATCGGGTCGCCACCGCGAGCAGGTCCTCGTGCTCGAGCAACTTCACGCGGCCGATCTCATTCAGGTAGAGATCGAGGATGTCACGCTCGGGCTCTCCCGCCAGCTGGCGCACGTCGAGCCGGACCACGTGCTCCTCGACCTCGTCCTCGGGCAGCATCACACCCGCCGCCGAGAGCCGGGTACGGAACGCCTCGAACGCCTCGTCCTCGAACCCGGGGTCGAGTAGCAGCGCATCGTAGTCGCGCCGGCTGAGTTCGCCACGGGCGATTGCGATGCGCTGCGCCTCGGCGAGGCGTTCGCCGAACTTGACGATGTCGGGAGCGTCCAAGGTCCCACCCTACCCGGTGATGTGGAATCCCCGCGGCACTTCCGGCGGGTCGAACCACTGTTCCGAAACCTCTGTCACGCGGGCCAGCGATGGCCCGTCGCGGAGCGCCGAGACGAGCTGCCGCAGGGCCGGTTCAGGGCCGGCGGCCTCGGCTTCGACACTCCCGTCGGGACGGTTCCGCACCCAGCCGCCAAGCCCCAGTTGCTCGGCCCGGCGCGCGACGAAGGCTCGGTAACCGACCCCCTGCACCCGGCCGCTCACCACGATACGAACCGCGCGCATGGGGCCGAGCATGGACCGGCCTTCGCGGACTGGCAAGCGTGACCGGGATGCATTTCGGCCGGAGGGCGCGAGGCCCTCCGGCCGATGGACGACGATGGTCGGGGCGAGAGGATTTGAACCTCCGACCCCCTGGTCCCGAACCAGGTGCGCTACCAGGCTGCGCTACGCCCCGACGCAAGATGTGCTTGGGAACCGCGGATGGGTCTGCGGAACGCGGGAAGCTAGCATAGCGTCCGATTCTCGCCAAGACGACCGGCCGCCGCGGCTCGAGGCGTTCGGTGGAATCGGCGGGCAGGCGCGGACGACCACGGGCTAACGGTGCGTGAGCGCCCACTCCTGCATGTCGGCACGGGCCGCCTGGTCGGTGAGTTCCAGCTGCAGCGGCGTCACCGAGACATAGCCTGCGTCCACGGAGTGGAAGTCCGTACCCTCATCGGGGCGCCAGACCGGATCCTCTCCGCCGATCCAGAAGTAGTCCCGGCCGCGAGGGTCCACCTTGCGCACCAGCGTGTCTTCGTATACCCGCGTGCCAAGCCGGGTGATGCGTACGCCGCGAATCGCCTCGGCCGGCAGGAACGGGATGTTCACGTTGAGCAGCAGCCGGCGGGTCAACCCGCGTTCCAGCACCTGTCTGAGTATGCGGCCGACGATGTCGGCGGGCTCGCGGAAGTCGGTGATCGCACGCGTCACGAGTGAGGCCGCAAGCCCCGGAACGCCCTGCAGCACCCCTTCGATGGCGGCGGCCACCGTTCCCGAATAGAACACGTCCTCGCCCATGTTCGGCCCGTGGTTGATACCCGAGACAACCAGATCCGGCTTGTCACCGAGCTGGCCGTGGAACGCCACCAGCACGCAATCGGTCGGCGTGCCGTCCACGCTGTACGTGTCCTCGCCCACCTCCTGTATGCGCAGCGGGCGGTGGAGCGTGAGCGACTGCGAGGTGGCGCTCTGATTGCGGTCGGGCGCGATCGTGATGACGCGCCCGAACGCGGTCAAGGTGCGCTTGAGCTGTGCCAGGGCCGGCGAAGCGATGCCGTCGTCGTTGGTGAGGAGGATTCGCATCAGGCTTCCTTCGGTGCGGGCCGTCGCTCGAACGTGAGTCGCAGCATCATGGCCACGATGCGTGGCACGTCACGAGTGGGGCTCAGGTGGCTTATCTCATCGCCATACACGGTGGGAATGTCAGCGTGCGCGATGCGGAATCCGAGCCGCGCGGCACGCACGGCCATTTCGGTCTCGACTTCGTACCGGCTGGCGCGCACGGGCGTGCGGCGCAACACCTCACGGCGGTAGAGCCGGTAGCCGCACTGGCTGTCGTGGATCGGCTGACCGGCGATCGTCGAACACCACGCCGAGGAGAACCGGTTCGCGAACCGTCGCGCCGGCGGCATGTCGGGCGTGATCTCGCGGCGTCCGAGCACGAGATCGGCGCCCGATTCCGCCGCGGCGACGAACGCCGGCAGGCACTCGGGCGGGTGCTGCCCGTCGGCGTCGAGTGTGACCACCGCATCAAAATCACGCAGCAGCTCGAAGCCCGCGAGCAGCGCATGGCCCTTGCCACGATTGGCTGCGAACGAGTGAACCTGCACGCCGAACTGGCGGGCCACCTCGGCCGTGGCATCTCGGGAACCGTCATCCACGACGAGCACGTGCGGGTGAGCGGGCAGCTGGGCCAGCCCGAGCAGGACCTCGCCGAGGTGCGCTGCGGCCTGATAGGCGGGGACCAGCGCGGCGACGTTCAACGGGCTCATCGCGGCCGCTCCCGGCGGTTGGGCGGAGTCCTGGCCAGGACCCCCGGTGGGAAGATGGTCGGGGCGACTGGATTTGAACCAGCGACCCCCTGCACCCCATGCAGGTGCGCTACCGAGCTGCGCTACGCCCCGACCGAGGCACTAGGGTTGCGAAACGGGTAGCGAATGTAGCTGGGTGCGCGAACTGGCGCAAGCGGGTGGCACGCGGGGCGCGACTCGCGCGGTCTCAGCGCGAACCTGCCCCCGCGGGTTCGCGGCGAAGCCGCTGCGCCAGGGCACGCAACTCTTCTTTCACCTCGATCACCATGAGCTTGCGGTCCGCCTCGCTGAACGCCAGCTCCACCTGCGGCTCGTCGAGCTTGCGGTCGTCGAGCAGCGTGCGGCGAGCGCCGGCGATCGTGTAGCGGCGGTCGTAGAGCAGCTCCTTGATGCGCAACAGCAAGCGCACGTCCTCCGGCCGGTACATGCGATTGCCGGCACGGTTCTTCTTGGGGCGCAGCATGCTGAACTGCGGCTCCCAGTAGCGCAACACGTGAGCCTTCACGTCGAGCATCTCGCTCACCTCGCTGATGGAGCGATAGAGCTTGCTGTCCGGCTCCGGGACGGTCTTGCGGATCGCCAAGGCGTCTCCTTCCTTCCTGCCGGCGGCCGCCGCCGCACCCCCGGCTCTTCATTCCTCGCGCTTCAGGTCACGTGTCATCAGCGCCATCAGGGCGCTCTGCGGATCGCGTCCCTCGAACAGCGCGCACACCTGCTCGGTGATCGGCAACTCCACGCCGTGCCGCCGTCCCAGGTCCCGGGCCGCGCGCGCCGTGGTCACTCCCTCGGCCACCATCACCATCGCACCGAGGACCTGCTCAAGAGTCTCTCCGCGCCCGAGTCGCTCCCCCACGTGCCGGTTGCGGCTGTGTCGGCTCATGGCCGTGGCGATCAGGTCGCCCATGCCGGTGAGCCCGGAGAATGTCTCGCGCCGTGCTCCCATCGCCACTCCCAGCCGCGACATCTCGGCGAGGCCGCGCGTGAGCAGTGCGCCCTTCGTGTTGTCCCCGAACCCGAGGCCGTCACACACGCCCGCGGCGATCGCGATCACGTTCTTGAGCGCGCCGCCGTATTCGCATCCGATGACATCGTCGTTCGTGTAGACCCGGAACCGCGGCGTGGAGAACAGCGTCTGCACCTCGCGAGCCCGCGCCTGGTCGTGGCTGGCGGCGACCACGGTGGTGGGGATGCCCCGCGCCACCTCCTCGGCGTGGCTCGGACCCGTGAGCGTCACGGGAGCCGGGTCGCCGAGGGAGTCCGTCAGCACCTCCGAGAGCCGGCGAAGCGTGACCAGTTCGAGCCCTTTGCTGGCACAGACCGGCACACCCGCCTTCCCGATGGCGGCCACCCGGCCCGCCACCGCGCGGAGCGCTTGGGACGGCACGACGAACAGCGTGAAGTCCACCTGTTCGAGCGCCGCCTCAAGTTCCGCGTGAACCTTAACCCCTTGGGGCAGCGAGATGCCAGCCAGAAACTTGGCGTTCTCACGCTCGCTGGCCATGCGCTCCATCCCGGCCGGATTCCGACCCCACAGGCGAGCATCGTGCCCTGTCT